>NZ_VUNS01000010.1 GCF_009695545.1 Victivallis lenta
GTTGCCATCGTTTCTCCTATCGGGTTGAGTCCATTCGTTATGTTGTATTCTCATGTAATATACTGCAACCCAAGAGGTTTGCCTCTGTTTTAACTTTAATTTTACCTGTTATTTCACGGATTTAGGTCCATCTGATCGGTTTTTTCTTCCGGGCGGCCGGATATGCCGCCGGAACTGCTTTCCGATTATGATAGCGCCGGTCCGGCCGTTTTGCAAGCTCCCTCCGCCGAATTTCGCATCGGACCGGCTGCCGTCTGGTTCAGTGCAGTATCACCCGTTCGGGGCCTCGGAGGTAGAGGAGCACGGGAGAGGCGGTCAGGGTATTTTGCGGAATCGCCTGTTTTTCGCCGAGATGGTTTACTGCTTCGGTAACGGTTCCGCTGATCGTCAGCGATACGGTTTCGGGAAGTGTCGGAGTCCAGATCGCCCAGACCTTTTCTCCGTCGGGCCGCACCCAGTGCACCATGTAGACATTCCCCCGCCGGGTCATGACCGGAATGGTCGATCCGGAGGGGCAGAGGTTGCTGAGAACCTGATAGGCCCGGAAGGCCGGCTTGGGTTCCAGATTCTTGCGGACGATTCCGAAATGCGCTTCGTGGTCGTCCCGCGCCCACTCTCCGGAACGGAAGTTGTACCAGAAGCAGCGTGAGACGCCGTTTGAGAACGCGAGCAGATAGGCGCGCGGCAGCAGTTCCGCCTGGCGCTCCTCCGGGGTGTATTCGTTTTCACCGCGCCTGGTGAAGACGATGACGTTCCCTTTGAGATCACTGTTGAGCTTGTAAAGAGCGGCGACCGCACCTCGGTAACCGTCAGCCCCAGCCTCCACGATCGGAAGGAACGTATCTCCCGGCTTCAGGTTGCGGTCGTGCAGGAAACGGGAAGCGGGGGCAAATTCGACCTTGAATTTCCCTTCGAAGACCGCTGCCGGTTTCTGGTACGTCTCCTCCCTCGGAATGCCGTCACGGGTCCACCAGGCGTCCCAGCCGATGTGGAGGCTTGTCAGGAGCGGCCTGCTGTCGTGCTGGATCAGTTTGACGAATGCGCCGTTGCCGTCGAGCGAGTGGTCGTAGTAGAACGGCAGTCCGGAAGGCAGCAGCAGCGTACCGCCCCGTTTCACGTACTTTACCACCTCCGGAAAGTATTCGACAGGAAAATCTTCCCCTCCGGTCGGCATCAGAACCGGGTATCGGTACACATCCAGCCGGGCGATATCGTCCAGGTCGATATGCTTCACTTCCCGGAAACTTTTCAGATGGCGGATGGCGACGTTGATGCCGTGACTGAAGCCTCTCCGGTTGTCGTCAACAATGACGACCGGAGTCTCCGCAACGCGCAGTCCGATTTGTTCGAGCGCATGGGGCAGCACGTCGCTGACGAGCGAGGTCCCCTGGGCGGTAGGCCAGCCGATTTCCGTGATCCATATCGGTTTGTCGGCGATTTTGTACTGGTTCATCAGTTCCTTCAGACGCGCCAGTTGCGGAACGAGCCGCTCCGGCACATCTTTGCTGAAGTAAGGATGGATATTCATGACATCGAACCACGCCCCCGCTCCGGCTGCAAACGACTCCTCGATGAACTCATACGGTACACCGGAGGTGCCGCCGTAAAGAACGGTCAGCTTCGGGTCGATTTTTTTGATCTCTTCCCAGGTGCGTTTCAGAAAGGCTGCATAGGTTTTTCCGTCAGGCTCCGGCCCGAAACTGTTGAGATTCTGTTCGTTCCACACTTCCCAGTACCGAAGTTGCCCGGCATAGCGGGAGACGATTTTGTTCACATATTCGCGCCACGCTTCTGGGTGCTTCCAGGCAGGAGACGCCCAGGGGACTGAGTAGTCTAGAATGGGCAGGATGTTCATCTTTTTCCGGGCGGCGGTTTTCATCAGGTCATCGAGGTGCCCGAAGGTCCAGAGAGCATTCTGCCGCCGATGGACCATCCCCCAGTCGAAGTCGGTGCGGACATGGGTGATGCCCGCTTCACGCATGCTGTCGAACTCCTGCGCCGCGATGGGGCGTTCCACGTCGCGGCTGACGTGGGCGCAAATCCCGTACGGTTCTTCCAATACTGCCGGTGCGGCCGACAGCGACAATCCGGCCGCTGCTGCGACGGCGCTTATCCATCCGAATCTTCTGTTCATTCCGTTGTTTTACTCCTGATAGGGTTGGGGAAGGGGCGTCTGGTCAGAGCGTCAGTTCGGTTCCGTCGGCTCTTCTGACCTTTTTCACTTTCATGGGGGAACTTTTCAAATCATTGACGTTCATCGTTTTGACATGTCCGTCCCCGAAGGCGGTATTGAGTCTGTCGCCATGTCCGAGCCAGAGGAATTCAGTTGAACCGAAGGCGGCGCAGTTTCCTTTCAGACCGGTTCCCGCCATCTCGACGCTATCCGCCAGAACCATGGTTGCAGAAGGGCGCCGCATCTGGCCGGGAAGCAGGTAAAAGGTATGGTACGGAATGCTCCGGGCGAAATCTCCCAGCTCCGGCTTCAGGTTGGCTGTGTAATGGTTGCCGCCCTCGATATCGTCCGTCCAGCTGCGGTAGATTCCATACATGAAATAGAAATTGCCGCTGCCGGCCGGATTGATTTTTCCGGCGGTGCCGTTCATGGCGGGACACTCGAGCACCGGGCCGCGCGGAAGGTAGTTCAGGAGCGAAAGCCGGTACCCCCAGGTCTTGCTGCCGCCGCCGTCCTGAATGGTGCCGGCGATTGCTCCGTAGTCGTCGGCGTACATCAACAGCGCCGTCATGCACTGTTTCTGGTTGTTGACGCAACTGCTGGTCCGGGCGCTTTCCCGCGCCCGGTTCAGCGCGGGCAGCAGCATTCCGGCGAGAATGGCGATGATGGCGATCACTACCAGCAATTCGATCAGGGTGAATTTCGATCGGTTCATGATTTCTGTCTCCACATTGCGGTTGTTGTCTTTTCGATGGAAAAGCGATTTAACTGGTATAATTATACCGGATGTACACAGATTAAACAAACTGTGTCATTTTGATTTTGAGATATCATCCGAAAAAAGAAATTCAACCGGAAATTTACAGGTGGCAGCATACTTCCCTTGACAATTCTCCGTGACACAGTATTGTAAGAACTGTTTCAGAAACGAGCGGAGGGAGCGGAAGCCGTGTCACGTGATATTCAGCATCGGGCGGATCGCCTGTACGAAACGCTGCAGTCGGAGCTGGACCGTTTTGTCGTGTCGCAGCGTTTTTTCTCGATCCGCGAGCTGATCCGCCGGCACCGGGTATCGCGGCGGATCGTCGAGAAGGTGCTCGCAAGGCTTGAGAAAGAGGAGCAGATCAGGATCGAACCGGCCAGAGGAATCTTCGTCTGCGAGCGCAGGCGCAATACGCGCATCATCACGTCGGTCCATTACGACTGGCCGGCGGAGTATCTGCAGAAGCTCGATACGGCGATCGAGAAAGAGGTGAAGACGCATCCGGGGTGGGTATTTTCCCGCGCTTTCTTCAGCCCGGATTCCGAAATCCGCTTTGTGGAATTCCTGAAGAAGGTGCATGGGGACGCGATTTTGCTGATTCTGCCGTTTTTCCGCCTGGGGCAGCAGGAGATTGCGGAGATTCTGGGACTGCCGACCCCGATGATTTTCCTGGGCAACGATATTCTGTGCGAAGGCGTCAATGCGATCGATTCTCTCCCGGAGGAGGCCGGCATGCGGGCGGCGGAGTGCCTGCTCCGCAATGGACATCGCCGGATCGCGCTGATTCTCTCGGAGCCGCAGAGCGTCGGTTCCTGGCGGCGGAACGATGCATTCCTCGCCTACCTCCGGCTGCACGGGGTTTCCCCGCGGATCATTGACTGCGAGGTCCGCAGCGGGGAAGCCTCCTGCGCCAAGACGCATGACCGGATGACGGCATACTTCAGGAGGTACGGGGCGGATTTCTCCGGCTGTTTCGCCACCAGCGACTACTCCGCGTTCGGTGTGGTGAGCGCCTGCCGGGAGTGCGGTTACGGAGTTCCGGAGGAGATCAGCGTCATCGGAGCCGGCAACATTGCCAGCGCGGCCTGCTTTTTCCCGCCGCTCACCACGATCGCGGACGATCTGCCGGGCAGCGTCCGCGCCATCCGCGAGGGCCTTGAGGAGCTGTTCTGCGGCGGGCGCTTCGGAATCCGGACCGTACCGGCGGGCCTGATCGAACGCCAATCCGTCCGCAACCTTGCCGGCGGGGGCAAATAGCTTCCCTGCCGGGAGGAAAGGCACCGGATCAGGGCAGGATTGCGGTTTCGCCTTTTTTCAGGTGGAGCTGCCGTTCTCCTGCTCGGTAAATTCCGTCTTCCGGGGCGTTCACCGCACGGAAATGCGGATTGGCGTACACGTTGGCCGGCCGATCCGTGAAGATCTGTACGCCGGATAATTCGGCCATATGGCGCAGCAGGGGGGGCGGCAGTTCCGTCGTACCGCAGAAAAGCTGCGGTGCCGTTCCGGGGCGTAGAACCACGGCGGGCTTTCCGTCGCGGTAGGTCGCGAGGACGATGTCTCCCTTTTCCGGACGGACGGCCAGCCGCGGTTTCTGATCAGCGTCGGGGCCGAATTGGTCCGGCAGGCCCGCCCGCCTTCCGGCTTCGGTTGAAATGACCTGAAAGGTGCCTGCTTCGAGTTCTTCGACGGTGAAACCGGTCGTCTCCCGGACTGCCTGTATGGAGAATGTTCCCCGGTCAAGGTCGATGCAGCCCGGCGCCCAGCACCAGACGGCTCCGCTCTTCTCCGCAAGCTTTCGCAGACGCGTTCTCGTTATCCGGTCGAGTGCGTAGACCGAGGTGAAGAGGTTGAGTTTCGGCGCAATGCGTTCCGCGAGCAGGTCGTCAAGCAGGTACAGCCCGGCGGGAGCGCCCACCCGGTTCAGGGAGGCCCGGACCTGACTCGCCAGCGGGGCCGTGGTCGTCAGAGAAGCATCTTCCCCGGCTATGTGGCACATGGAGCGCTCGTCTGTCAGCAGCGCGATTTCGGGGCGGAACGGCGCGGGATTTCGCAGCAGCTTTTCCTCGATCGGACGGAACTCGTCCATGACTTTCCATAGGGACCGATCGTTGAACCAGCCGGTTCCACCGAGATCCATCCACCAGGTTCCGTAGTTGTGTGCTGCGGCGATTGCGAGGTTGCGCCGCAGCAGCAGGCGGCTCTCCTCCTGCGTGTGTGCGCCGTTCTCCCACCCCGGAGCACGGTTTCCGGTCCGGGCGGCAATGTGTGTACTGGTGTCGTCCTCATTGAACCAGAGCTTGCCGGAGAGCGTTACGCTTTCGGCGGGGCCCATTGTTGTACCGCCGCCGCCAAGGTGTCGGTCCTGATAGGATTGCGGACCAGCCAGGATGTCGATGTCGGGCGAATCGAGAATCTTCCGCAGCGCGTAATGGCCTGATGCGGCGGGACCGTTCGGAACCGCCGCGAATTCGAACGAATAGCCGTAGAAGAAGACGCAGAGCCGGTCCGGTCCGGCCGCTTCCCGGACGGTTCGCGCCAAGGCGAGAATCGTCTCCGCAACAGTATCCTGCTGGAAGAAGGCGAAGTCCAGCGCAGCGCCCTCTTCAGCCGGAAGGCGCAGCGCCCGCCCCGGCGTTCCACGACGGGTTTTTCTGTCGGGGACACTGGCTGTTTCTAGGCGGGCCGTCGGATCATTCCACGCTTTTCGCAGCCGTGCGTCATCCCGGTATTTGTTTTTCAGCCAGGCGCGCCAGGCGGAGAGGGTAGCCGGGTCATAGCCGTTCAGCGGCTTTTTCCAGGTATCCACGTAGAACCATTCATCGGTGTTGCCGCCGGCCGGATGGTAGCCGGCCATGCGGTCGGGAAAGCTCTTCTCGCAGTAGTCGATCAGCAGCCGGAGCGCCTCGGCGGCGTCTTTGCGGTATTTCCTGGAGGCGAGGCTGGGGGAGGCACCGCATCTGCCGTCGTCGAATTGCATCAGTTCGTCCGGATTCCGCCTGAGCCACCAGGCGGGCGGATCGAGCTTGATCCGGGGCAGCAGGTATGCACCGGGGTTGGCTTCCAGAATCTGGCGGCAGAAGCGGTCCAGTTCGGAATAATCCGGCCTGCCGCCCGGAGGAACCCAGATACCGGTGCATTTGAAGGAGACGATATTAACACCGGATTTCGCGGCAAGCTTTACCTGGTCCGGCAGCGCGGAAGGCAGGCCGCCGAGCAGTTGATGGTTGTCCTTCTGGCGGTGAACGGTCGGACGGAATGGGCGCGGGGCGTCTGCCCGCCCGCGGATCGTTACTCGGTAGCGGTGTCCTTTCGCGAACTTCAGCCCTGGCAGGTACATGTGAAAGCCACGCAGCCGGGGATCGGTCGTCATGTCGATCCTGAGGATGCCGGACTGGGTTGTGAAGTTCAGCGGCGGCTTCCGGTCGATTCCGGCGCTCCAGAATCTCCACTCGGCTTGGAATCCGTCATCGAACCGGCACGATTTGAGCATATTGCCGGTTGTCAGGTCCTCGATATCAATCCGGCTGAAAAAGACGCTTCCGGTCTCCTCGCCGAAGCGAAGGTGAAGCGCTCCGACGGAACAATCTTCGTATGCGGGGAATTCGAAGCTGGTAACGCTCCAGTCCGGCCGCAGCTCGGTACTCCCGGCGCTGTAAAATGTGTGCCCCCAGAACATGCGGCTGCGTACCGGGACGCCGTCCCGGGTCAGTTGCGGTACCCCGGAGGAGGATTCCACACGGAACGACGCGCCGGAAAGCGGAAACAGCAGCAGGGCGGACATCGCTCCGGCGGCAAAGAGGATGGTCGTCAGATCTTTCATATCAGATGTTCCTGGGAATGCCGTCGGGAGTGTAAACCTGCGTCGGCAGCTGCGGAATCCGGACGCCTTCGTTAAGCTGGTTCAACCGCTTCGCGTCCCCCGCCTCGGCATGGCCGTCGACGAACATCATATTGACGCGCCCGCGGGAATGGTATTCCGCCGGCATGCACCAATAGCCGCCGCCGAACATGTACTGAATGTACATGCGGTTGGAGTGGTTCCGCGATAGCGTATCCATCGCCAGCGGCAATTGCATGGGGTCGCGGAATCGCTTCACGAAAATATACTTGCCGCCACCGGTCGGATAGATGACGGCCTTTTCCGGCAGGGTACCGTCGTTCCAGCCGAGCCCGTACACAAAGTACCACGGGTGGGTTTCGCCGGCTTCGATCGGGATGGAGGTCGGGCAGCGGGCCGCTTTGTAGTAGTCTCCGAACTGCATGTAGCCGAGGTCGTTCAGTGCCCGGGCATAACCGTAGACCGCACCATCCCGGGTGGAGACCCACTGCCAGGAGATGATCTCGCGGTTGTCCTGCGCGTATTGGATCTGGGCGAGGCCGAGCTGCTTTTGCTGGTTCAGGCAGCTGGTGCCCCGCGCCTTTTCCCGCGCCCGGTTCAGGGCGGGCAGCAGCATTGAGGCAAGGATGGCGATGATCGCAATCACGATCAGGAGCTCGATCAGGGTAAAGGTTTTTCTGCACATGGGGCGGATCGTCCTTTCTGTTGATGCATCTATGATTACGGTTTCGGCGTCAGATCTTTGACACTTTCGCGTCCGATGACGTGGTGGGGGAACGAAATCCGGCGTTCGTCCGGTGTTTTGCGCCCGGCGGCGATTTCTACTGCCAGCTTGCTCATGGCCATGAAGTCACAGTCGATCACCGTCAGGCGCGGGTGGACATAGCGGCAGAAGGTACGGTCACCTTCGCCGATCACGCTGACCTTGTCCGGCACGCGGATCCCGAATTCAGCCAGCGTCTGGTGCGCCACGAGGGCGCAGGCGCCGGAGGTGACGATCAGTCCGGTCAGCTGCCGACTGCGGATCACGTCGAGGTTTTTCTCCAGTTGTTTGCGCGTTGCGTCGAGAGAGCTCTCCCACGGGCTGATGCCGGAAGAGAAAATCTGTTCCGGAGGCAGTTCCACCCCGGCCATTTTCAGCCGCCGGGAGACTCCCTTCAGTTGAAGCTCGTTGGCATTGTTGGCTGGTTCGCTGCGGAGATAACCGATCCGCCGGTGGCCGTTTCGCAGCAGCACTTCCGCCATCAGTGCGCCGCCGTCGAGGGCGTCCGGCATCAGCCGGTAGATGTTGTTTGGTGCATCGTCGTAGAGCATGGAGGATTCATAGAGCACGATCGGCATATTCAATGTGCCGAGTTCCCGAAGTTCTTCGGCGGAGAGTTGCCCCGCGCCGTGTTTCAGGATCACGCCCGCGCAATTTTTCCGGCTTCGGGCGAAATCTGCGATTTCGGAGGCGTGCGTTTCGCGGTTGAGCTTGCAGTTCACCACGGCGATATCGTTCTGGCGGCAATACTGTTCGATCATGTAGACCTTGCTCCAGATTCCTTCGTCCGGATAATCTGTGTAGGCTACGACGATTGTCGTTTCGCATTTGGTCTGCGAGAATTCCGTACGGCCGATTGCGGTCGGCCGGCGATTGACGGTGATCCCGACTCGCGGACGGCGTATGATCATTTGCTGATTTTCCAGCTCCGTCAGCGCCCGGTTCACGGTCGCCATCGAGACGCTGAACCGCTCCATCAGTTGCCGCACTGAAGGCATGCGGTTAAGCGAATGCGGTTTCCGGATCTCTTCGAGTAGAAAATCTTTCACTACTTCGTATTTTAATTGCGCCATGTTCTCATTGTCCCAGCATAAGTGTTGTCTGTGTATATTATGATCCATTTCCTGTAAAAAGTCAAGACTGTATCGAAAAAATAAATAAAATTTTAATATAGTAATGTTGCGATACAGGCAGGCGGATGATATATTACCACAAACCGGAAAGGAGCGGTGGACTGAAATGAAATCGGATTTTGTGGTTCTGTGGGAAGCGCATCGCGGCGGCGGAGGGCGTGAGTTACCGGAAAGTACGCCGGCCGGCTTTGAATACGCATGGCGTCTCGGCGGCGTTCCGGAGGCGGACGTGAATGTGACGAGCGACGGCGTTATGATGAGCCTTCATGATGGCACGCTCGACCGTACGGCGCGCGTATTGAAGGAAGAGTGGAGAGGGAAACCGCTCTCCGGGCTTCTGAGCAGCGAAGTGCGTTCCGTCGATATCGGCAACGACATGTGGCCGGGTCAGCACGTGCCCGCCATCGATGAGTTGCTGGCCCGTTTGCGCACGGATCCGGCCAAAGAGATCATCATCGATTACAAGGCGGCTCCCCTCGGGCGGCTGGCTGCGCTGATCCGCGCATACGGCGTGGAACGTCAGGTTACGTTCGCCACCACCGATGAAACCGTCGCGGCGGAATTCCGCCGCCTTGCACCGAAGGTTCGGATCAAGATCTGGATCGGCGGTCCGAGGGAGGCGATCCTGCGGCGATTTTACGGGATGGCGGAGCGAAATTTCGGGGGATTCGAACAGATTCAGCTCCACCTGGCTCCGAAATCGGGACAGGAGTGGCCTTATGCGCTTGCTCCGGAGGAGATCCGCTGCGCTCTGGCATTGACAGAAAAGGCCGGTGTCCTGCTGCAGCTCTTCGTCATGGAGTTCAGCCGTCGGGAGCTGTTTGCGCTGCTCGACCTCGGCATTCGCTCTTTCGCGGTGGATTATCCGCACCGATTCACCATGCTGATGGCGGAGTATGAGGCGCTGAACGGCTGGTCCGAATTTTGCTCGAAATCCGATGAGGTTGAAGAAAACCATTGAACTAAAGTGGATTATGAGGTTTTTTCTTGCCGGTTTTCTTCCGGTTCGCGGGTCCAGACGGTCAGGCGCGCGAGGTTCTTCCGGTTCGGGAAGAGGAGCGACGCGAGCAGCGCGGCGGCGAGAATGAGCGCGTTGACGAGGATCGTGGTCCAGTATGGATGGACGGTCAGTCGCCACGTCTCCGGCAGGAGTTCGAAGGTGTTGAGCATCAGCCAGCCGTTGAGGACGAGCCCGAATCCGACGCCGGTCAGCAGCGCCGCGTTGCCGACCCGCTGCGTGAAGAAGCCGAGCAGGTAGATCGCCAGCATGCCGCCGCCGAAGATCGAACCGAGGATCAGCGTGAAATCCGTCATGCTCTCGCGCGGAATGAAGTCGATGACCAGCGCTCCGGCGATCATGAGCGCGCCCGAGAGCCACGAGAAGAACTTTGCCGCGCCGAGCGATTCCGCGTCGCTGCAGTCCCGGCGGAACCGTTTGACGAAGTCGACGGTCGAGACGGTCGAAACCGCGTTGACTGAGCTCGACAGCGTGCTCATGGCGGCGGCCAGACAGGCTGCGATGATGATTCCGGCCACGCCGGGCGGCGTCTCGTGCAGGATGAAGTGCGGCAGGACCGCGTCGGCCGGAATGCCCTCCGGCAGCAGTTTCGGGTAGACGTGGTAAAACGCGAAGAGGCAGCTGCCGACAAAGAAGAACGACAGCCAGGTCGGTACGCTCATCACAGCGCAGAGCAGAGTCGCCTTGCGCGCCTCGCGCGTGCTCCGGGCGGCGAGATAGCGCTGGACCACGTTCTGGTTGCTCGTGTATTCGGTTCCGAAATTGATGAATCCGAGTATGATCATGACTGTGAGCGTACGCTCGCCGAAGCCGGTTTCGAGCGGGCCGAGGCTGAATTTGTCGAACTCCGCACCGATGCGGAACACATCCGCGAACCCCTCCGGCAGCCGCAGGACGACGAGCGCCACGCAGAGCAGTCCGCCGAGCAGCAGCACGATGGTCTGGGCCACATCGGTCCAGATCACGGCCTCGATACCGCCGAGCGCCGTGTAGAATACGACGACGATCCCCCCGGCGAGGATGATCCAGCCGATGCCGACACCGAGCATTTCAGCCAGCGGAATCGATACGAGATAGAGCACGGTCGACAGCCGGAACTGCTGCAGCAGTACAAAGCTGAAGGCGGCGTAGAAGCGGATTGCGCCGCCGTATCGTTTCTCAAGGTACTCGAATGCGCTGACCGCCGCACCCTGCCGGAAGAACGGGATGATGATCCATGCCGCGAGCAGCGCGACGGCCGGCAGCGTCAGGTTCGGCACGAGCTGCCGGTAGTCGAGCACGAAAGCCGCCGCCGGCAGCGCGAGAAAGGTGACTGAGCTGATCGAGGTCCCGAGCATCGAGAGCCCGACTGCCCAGCCCGGGAAGGCGCGGTTGCCGAGAAAATACTCCTCGGTGCTGTTGTTGCGCTTCGAGAAGAAGACGCCCATCGCCGCCATTCCGGCGAGGAAGAGCAGCAGGATGAACAGGTCGGCGGGCCGGATCATTTGCGCTCTTCCATTTCACTGCTGCCGATACAGTTCCGACTGTCGGTGATGCTGAAGAACCAGGCGGTCGCCCGGGCCGGGATTTCTGCTCGGACAGTCCGGTTTTCGCGGTCGAGCGCGGCCGGTGCGGTTTGCCAGCGGCGTCCAGTCCAGTCTCCGGCGTCCTCGGTGTAGTGAAACTCCGCCTGTTTCAGTGGTACGCTACTGGTGTAGACGGCACAGTCGCTTGTCCGGGAAAACAGGCGCGGCAGCGGTTCGCCGTTTTTCGCCATCGCGTCGGCGAAGACGGCGACTTCGGGCGGATCGCCGCTCGGCGGATGGGCGTGCCCCATCCGGATACGGTAAGCGGTATGGCGAAGCTCCGGCTTGACGAGGCGGCAGGTCTTCTTCCAAGAATCGGGACGGAAATGTTTGTCCGAAACCCAGTTGCAGAAGAGGATCGGCACGGTGTTCCCCGCGAGGTACGAGGCGGGGTCCCAGAGCAGCGTCCAGCGTTCAACCTGTTTCGGCGTCAGCCTGGCGAATTCGGTTTGGCTCCATGACGAGCTTTCGGCGAGGAAACCGCATCCGTAAACCATTGCGGCGAACCGGAAGCGACTGTCGACGCTGACCGCGAGCTCCCCGATTACCGCGCCCCAGGAGATTCCGGTAACTCCGATCCGTTCCGGATCGATTTCCGGGAAACTCCGCAGCAGCGTATTGGCGCGGATTACCGCCCCAACTGCGTGATACGGCCATTGCTCCTGCGGCGGGAGGTCGATGTCGCGGAAGATACGGCTGAGGCCGGGTCCTCCGTCGGGATGGCGGATGCTTCCGTCGCTGCCGGAATCTCCGTTGTTGGCCGGTACGCCGCCGTTGGTGTCCATGGCCAGTACCGCGTAACCGCGCTTGACCCAGAGAGCGGCCCAGTAGCGGAATGCGGTTCCGCCGCCGCCGTGGATAAGAATGACGGCGGGCAGCGGCTCTTCGGCTCCAGCCGGTTTACCGTACCAGGCGAAAACACGGGTCGGCTTGCCGCGGTACGGCAGCCCGTCGTAGAAGATGCCGCGGATTCCGTCGGTTCCGGCCGGTTCATAACCGGGCGCGGTGCTCCAGTTGGGGAGTGCGAAGAGCGCCTCACGATTCGGCAGCTCGGCACTGCCCGGGGTCAGAACAAGGAGGGCGGCAAGGCAGAAGAGCAGTTTCATTTCAACGTCTCCATCGGAATTCGGGTGATGCCGATCTGCTCCTTGGCGATGCTGTACACCAGATAGATAGTTCCGCCGCGGCTGATCGCCTGAAAATACTGCGCTCCTGCTTCAGCCGGTTTGCTGATGCCGGGTATCGCCTTGTGTCGTTGGTATATCAGCAATTTTGTCCGGTCAAATACCCGGCCGTCTTTCGACCATGTGATGAAGGTATTGAATCTCTTCATGTCGCTGCCTGCGATCCAGACGGTGCCGTCCGGCAGCTCTCCGGCGGCCGGCATGGCGGTGCCGAACAGATTGGTTTTGACGCCGGGGCTGTAGGCTTCGTCCGGATGGTTTTTCTCGGCTGCATAGTAGGTAGTCGGGTCGAGCAGATTGTCGCGGATGGCCACACTGCTGCCGTCCGGCCGGAGGAACTCGGCGTGGTGGGCGAGCCCGTTTTTGCCGTTCGCGGCCAGTTTAGCGGTCCCGGGTGCATATTTGGGATAACGCTGGAAACGGATCTGTTTCCCCGTCAGCGCCTGTCGGAAATCCAACGGAGATTCTTCCAGCGGCTTCGCGGTGTCATAGGGCGGGTTGAAGGGACCCATCTTCTTGCGGATGGTCGGCGTGACCTGCAGTTCGGCCGGGGCGCGCTCACCCGAAATATAGAGCTCGGAGGCTGGGAGGAGACGGCCGTTTTCGAGCTTCCACTCCTGTACGAAGTGCATGAGTATCCAGTAGATGTCGAACCGGAACCGGGCCTGACGGGTGTGACGGTAATGCTTGTCCGGTACCGGGCTCCGGTTGGCGCTGTGGTGGTAGAGCATTGAATCGGTCCAGCCGTCGCAGAGCAGCAGCCGGCCGCGCAGGAACAGGCGTCCGCCGATCAGTTGAAGCGTGCCGTCCATGAAGGCGCCGGTGATCAGGTCCGAATCGTCCGAAGCCGGGCGGCGTCCGGCTGGCATGGCGGGCGGGGCGAGTTCGACGATCTCTTCCGGTTTCCCCCAGTCGATCCGGCTGCCGCCGTCGCGGAAGGTGCCGACCCGGGCGAGAATCCGCTGGCCCGGCCCGTTTTCATCCTGCACATGGTTGGTCCAGTAGACGATGACGTATTCTCCTGCGACCACGAATTGCTGATGGTGATTGTAGGTGCCGTGCAGCACACTTTCGTAGACTCCGCCGGTTTCGGGCGAGGCGTTCGAGGGTTTCGGGTCGTAGAGCAGTTCCGAAGTGATTCCCTCGAGAGGTTCCAGCCCGAGGCCCGGCTTTGACGCATCGAACGAAGCGGGGGGGCGCCACTCGATCGGAGAAGGCGGTTCCGCCGCAGCGATGCCGGCGGCGAGCGCGAACGGTGCGAGAAGTGCGGTCAGTCGTTTCATCGGCAATCCCTTCCTGTTAGAATTCATACCATGCTTTGGCATCTTCACTGATTACTTTCCAGATGGTACCCTCGGCATGTCCGTCGGCAAAGGCGATATTGGAGTTGGAGGGTTTGTGGCGCGGGTAGAGACCGTACGGGTTGTCATACGGATTTTCGATTTTACTCTTGAGGCGCATGGCGACGGCGCCGTCTTCCGGCGTGTGTCCGCTGTCGCCGAAGGCAATGAGTTGCGTGGCTTTGCGGATACGGGAGATTTTCCGGAACGCGTACGGATTACCGGCCTCCGTCCCGTCGATTCCACCGAGCGTTGAATCGTTATACCCGTAAGAGGGTTCGTTGGCGTCATAGACATTGGGCGTCCCGTTGCTGTTGAACCCGGGGTCGGCCGGACACCGGTAGATTTCGGGCAGCTTGCCTTTCCACGACGTGACCGGCTCGAACCCGAAGTAGGGAGCGAAGGCGACTTTGTGCCAGCGGGTGGCGTCATTCCCCCCCAGGATCGGCATGAAGTCGCTGTTGTCGCCGGTGTACTGGATGAAGACGGTGCCGATCTGCTTGAGGTTGGAGGCGCAGGAGATCGTATGGGCCCGCGCCCGCGCCGAATTCAGCGCCGGGAGCAGCATGGCCGCGAGAATCGCGATGATGGCGATCACGACGAGGAGTTCGATCAGCGTAAAATATTTTTTCATCTCACTTCTCCCGTTTCAATTAGGACAATACGGCAAATATGTTGTTATTCAATGATTCTCCGCAGATTTTTCGCGGATTGCGAACCGTTCGATGTAATTCCGCAACGCTTCCTGCTGAAGCAGCTGTTCCGCGGAAAGACGGTCGCAGCCGACCCGGCAGAAATCATCCATCGGCACTCCGCAGCGGTTCAGAAAGTGCTTGGCCGAACGCGGATATTTGAATTCGACGTGACGCTGGACCAGATTGAAAAATTGCTGCAGTTCCCGCGCGCGCTCCGGGTCGTCCCGGAAACAGCGGCACAATTCCGCGAGCAGTCCCGGATAGAAATTGGCCGAAGTGCCGCTGTATCCCGCCGCGCCGAGCTTCAGCGACTCGAGGCAGGTCGTCAGGTTCGCATTGTAAAGCCTGAGGCTGGTTCCGGCGCAGGCGCGGAGCTTCCCGGCAATCGCGGCCGGGTCGCAGCAGGTGTCCTTCAGGAACGCGAGACGCTCCCCGGCAAGATGTGCCATGCGCCCGAGCAGCTGCGGAGGAATGAGCCGATGATACGGAAGCGGACACTCGTAGATGCCGAGCCGGATCTCCGCCGTCTGCGCCAGCAGGGTTTCGAACGCCGCGAACAGCGCCTCGTCCCCCGCTTCCTGCGGGACCAGGAGGCAGACCGGAATTACCACGGCATCCATGCCGAGCGCGGCCATGTCGAAGACAGACTGGAGCTTTTCCGCCTCGGTATTGCCGAGATATCCGCAGGCGACGACCGGAACGCGGCCGCCGCTTACGGCAACAGCTTCCCGGGCGAGTTCGAGCCGTTCGGACGGCGTCAGCTGGTACAGTTCGCTGCTGAGACAGACGGCGAACAATCCGGCGACCCCTTCGGCGATATAGTATTCAAGCAGCTTCCGGTAGGCCGGGAAATCGATTTTCCCGTCCGGCCGGAACGGAGTAAGCACGACCGGCCAGACTCCGGCGGCATGGTTGATGGGCGAAATCATCTTTCAGGTTCCTTTCGATTGCGTTCGATACGTTAATTATAGTGAATCCGGCCGTGAAAAGCAATACGGAAGTGTTTGCAAAAAAAATAAAAGTTTTTGCATTTTTTATAAGGATATCCGGCTTGAATCCGAAAATGAAGAAAAAAAGGAATATAATTTGCAAAATAACTTGAATTTATGCAATTGCCGGATAGAGTAAAAGCGGAGGCGGAACCATATGATGACGCAGACGGAACGGCTGATCGGTGAAATCAGGGAGAAATGCCGGGCGATCGCCGAACCGCTCCGGTATCTGAAGGGAGTCGGCGGAACGCTGCCGGATCTGCCCGGCGACATCGTCCTGCTGCAGCGGAATCGCGATTATCCGATCAACCGGACGCCGCAGCCGATGCAGCTGCTGCACCGCTGTTATGTGCTGACCGTCAGCCTGCAGGAGGAGGGGCTGGTCTGCGCGGCAGAGCATACCTGCCGTATTCCGGAGGGAGGCGCAACTCTGGTCTACCCGTTTCAGGGGCATCATTATGTGGTCGAGCAGGAAAATTTTTTCTGGCTGGTGGCGACTTTCCACATGGAGAACGCGTTCCTGCCGGATCTCATGCTGCGCAGCTTTGAACTTTCTCCGTTCGCCTGGCGGCTGACGGCCCGCATGGTGGAGCTCTATCTCGAACTGCTGGCCGGTTCGGCGGAGCGGGTGCGCGAAGGATTGCTCCAGACGACGCTCTATGCGCTTTTGCTTGAGCTGCGGCTGGGCCGCTGCGGGGAGGAGGGGCGGCCCGGCGGTGCGTTGCCTCCGCGGCAGCACCGGATTGAGCTCTTCGAACGGATGAGCCGCCGCATCTCCGGCGGAATTGCCGATCCCGCGCTTTCGGTTGCCGCATTGTCGGACGAGTTCGGCATTTCGATTCCGTCGATGTATCTCCTGTTTCACTCGCTGGTCGGCTGCAATCCCGGCGAATATATCCGGACGCTCCGGATCAAGCGGGCGATCAAACTCCTGAATGCGAACAATATGCTGATTGCGGAGGTCGCCGGGGAGTCCGGTTTCACCTCGCAGGCGGTTTTCAGCCGCTGCTTCCGCAAGGTGGTCGGCTGCTCTCCGAGCGAGTATCTGCGGAAACTTCGCGACTGACCGGCACTGCCCGCGATGCGGCCGGTCCGCGCGTTGCGTCTTTTGCGATGATGCGGAATTGACAATTTCCGCAACCGTGATATATTGACGGCAGGGGAAAGCGGGAGAACGTCATTCATCCGGAGGGAGATAAAGAGGAGGAGTAATCATGAACTGTTTTCAACTGATCGACTGTAATTCCGGCGAGGTCTGCGAAGTCGGCGCGAACGCCGTCGCTCCGTCGCTCCGGGAGTTTCTGTATCCGGCCGTACGGGAGGGGACCGGGCTGTACAAAGGGCTCTTTTACCGGATCGCCTGTTTCGACGGCCGGCAGGGGGCCTGCTTTCAGGTTCTCTGGCACGGGGAGGACGGCGAGGAGCTGCTCGACTGCTTCGTCGGCTGGGCGCCCGGGCAGGAGATGGTGCGGGACAAGCTGCGCGAATGCTGTCTCGTGCGCGCGCTCGGCATCGACTGGGAGGCGCTTGAACCGGACGACCGGTTCGCCGCCGTGCTGCGCTACGAGTGCGATCCGGCGGCTGCGGCGGTGAGGGACAGCGAATTTCCGGAGTGGAAGCGCCATCTCGAGAATCTCGTCCTCGCGCTGTCGGCCATCCTGATCGACACCCGCGGGCTGGAACATGCCGGCTGAACCGCCGGAGGCAGGGAGTTTTTTTGCGGAAAATATCGCGCCGTGCGGTTTTTCCGCTTGTTTTTCGCCCGATTCCCGGTATAATATCCGACGGCGACTGGTCACTTGAAACGATGGGAGGTTGGCGATGATTGCCGGATTGATTGTTCTTGCTGCTGCGGTTGTTCTGGTTCTGATTGTGATCGGCATGTACAACGGACTGGTGCGGGCGAAAAAACAGGTCGAAAACGCCTGGTCGCAGATCGACGTGCAGCTCAAGCGCCGGTACGACCTCATCCCGAATCTGGTCGAAACGGTCAAGGGGTACGCCGGTCACGAATCCGCGGTGCTTGAGAATGTGACGCGGGCGCGTTCGAATGCGATGTCCGCAAGCTCTTCCGACACCGGCGCGAAGATCTCGGCCGAAACCGAACTCTCCGGCGCGATCAGGAGCCTGATGATTCAGGTGGAGGCCTATCCGCAGCTCAAGGCGAACGAAAATTTCCTGCAGCTTCAGGAGGAGCTGACCGCCACGGAAAACAAGATTTCGTTCGCGCGTCAGCACTACAACGATACGGCGACGAACTTCAATACCGCGATCGCGGTGTTTCCGGCCAGCGTCATCGCCGGCATGTTCCATTTCCGCGACGCGGAGCTCTGGCAGATCACCGATGCGTCCGAGCGTGAAGCCCCGAAGGTCAAATTCTGACGATGCGGCCCCGGCAGACGTTTCAGCAGCTGATTGCGGCGAACAAGCGCAACAGCGTGTTCCTGATTGCCGGCATGTTCGCGTTCCTGCTGCTGCTCGGCGCTGTTTTCGGCGGCGCCTACGGAGGTTTCGAGTGGGGATTGCTGATCGCGGCGGTGACGGCGGTTATCGTGTTCCTGGCCGCCTGGTTCGGCGGATCGGGGACGCTGCTGGCCGTCAGTGGCGCGCGCCGTCTGGAGAAGGCGGATGATCCGCAGCTCTTCAATGTGGTCGAGGAGATGTCCATCGCGGCCGGAATCCCGATGCCGAAAATCTACGTCATCGATTCCGCCGCGCCGAATGCGTTTGCTACCGGGATCGACCCCGCCCATGCGGCCGTGGCGATCACCGAAGGGCTGCGGGAAAAGCTGACCCGGGAAGAGCTGCAGGGGGTCATGGCCCACGAGATCGGCCACATCCGCAACTTCGACATCCGTTATACGATGCTGATGGCGGTGCTGGCCGGTGCGATCGTGATGCTGGCCGATGCGTTTCTGCGTGTTTCGTTCCGTTTCGGCGGGGGCAGGCGGCGCGGCGGCAAAGGAGACGGCGCCGCGCAGCTCGTTCTGCTGCTGGCCGGTGTGGTGCTGGCGTTGCTTGCGCCTCTCGTCACCATGCTGATCCAGATGGCGATGAGCCGCCAGCGCGAGTATCTGGCGGACGCATCGGCCGTGGAATTCACCCGCAACCCGAGCGGACTTGCGCGGGCGCTTTCCAAGATTTCCGGCGACCGGACGCCGTATGAGGCGAGCCGGGCGACGGCGCCGCTCTATATCGTGAATCCGAAAGTCGAACTGCGCAGCGGCGCGGACGGCTGGTTCTCCACCCATCCGCCGATCCGGGAGCGAATCCGGCGGCTGTTCGAGCTGGCCGGCGGCGGAGCGGAGAACGGCGCGCGGAACTGAGTTTCATGCTGTTTCACTTTCAGGCATGGAGCCGTCTTTGCCCTTCCGGTTTGCTTTGCGCCTTGCGGCCTTGCACGATTCCTCGTGCTTCCTGCGCGACAAGGCAAAAATCAAATCAGGAATGTCTGCGCCTCTTTTCTGTTCCTGAACCCGCAGGGACGTCAAGGCTTTGTTAAGAACTCTCCGGATTTCGATTTTGTATAAAAACCGTTTTTTCATTGTTTCCCCTCTTGACATCGGCTTGGTTTTCCGGTATAATTATAAGCGAACCGGATAAGCAGCTAAGCAGCTTGCCGGCGACAGGAGAATACAGAATGGAAAACTGCTCGAAATCGGAATTGCTCGAACAGCATCTGCTGCGCGAGGTCCTGCCGCGCTTCCGGCCCGGTGAACGGATTCCGTCCGAACAGGAGATGGCCGACCGGCTCAACACGTCGCGCACGACCATGCATAAGGTCTACTTCAATCTGATGTCGCGCGGGCTCATCTATCGGCGCAACGGGGTCGGCACTTTTGTGGCCGAGCCGCCCGCGCCGCCGAAACCGGCGGTTCCGGCGCGCATGATCACGGCGGTCATGCCGTCTTTGCACCTGCTGAACGCGAAGGAGACTCCGAACTGGTTCAACCACCAGTATACGCTCGAATATTTCGCGGATGCGGCGCGGGAGGATAATTTTATCCTGAACGTTGTTTTCCTCGACCATGACCGCCATTCGCCGGATGAGGCCGAGAAGCTGCTGAATCGCGCCGACGTTCCGGCTTTTCTGTTTTCGTCGCTGGTGCCGGAGCACGCGCCGATCATCGAACGGCTGACCGCGGCCGGGAAAACCTGCGTCGGACGCTATTTCGGAAGGGCCGATTTCTGCCACAGCGTCTGGTTCGACATGGAAAATGCGTTTCTGCTGGCGGTGAAGCACCTGGCCGGAACCGGCCGGAAGCGGATCGCGCTGCTGGACTCCTGGTCGCCGGAGCTGCCGCAGATACCGCATTACGGCTACCCGATCATGCGGTATCGGATGTTCCGGCGGGCGCTGGAACAGGCGGGGCTCCCGTTCATCGCCGGGCTTTACCGCTTTTGTCCGCCGAGCATGTCCGACGGCGAGTGGGCGGCGCGGCGGATGCTGGAGGAGGGGCTGCGTTTCGACGCGATTCTCTGCGGCACCGACCAGCGTGCGTTCGGCGTGCTCGGCGCGCTGAGAAAAGCGGGCGTCCGGGTTCCGGACGACGTCGCCGTGATCGGACTCAACAATGAGGCGCAGTGCGCCGAGTGCGATCCGCCGCTCGCTTCGATCGAGGTGTCGTACCGGGCGATCGCGCGGGAGCTGTATGTGCTTCTGCGCGAACTGCTGGCGTCACCGCTTCCTCCGGGCGAATTCACCGGCCGCGCATGCCCGGGCCGCTTCATCTGGCGGGAGTCGGCGGGAGGAGGTGCGCCCGCCTGAAAAAAAGAGGCCGGACAGTGCTGCAACACCGCCCGGCCCCAAGTTTGAGTATCCCGCGTCAACGGAACGCCAAACCGTATTAACATACATCGGTTCGGCGTTGCAATCAAATCCGAAAGAGAGGAATTGCGAGAAAATGGAAAGAAAACGCCGAACATTCACCCTGATCGAACTGCTGGTCGTCATTGCGATCATAGCGATCCTGGCCTCGATGCTGCTGCCGGCGCTGCAGCAGGCGCGAGAGCGCGCCAAGTCGATCTCGTGCATCAATAACCTGAAGCAGCTTCACACCGCGACGGCGATGTATGCCGGTGATTACGGCTACTATCCGGCCGCCTGGTCCGGGAATTCGCCCGAAAAGAACTGGAAGACCGATATCGTCGGTTATCTGGCCGGGAAGCGGACCGACGCGAATTCGGCCGGAATCTACGGCAGTTTGAAAGTGCTTCAGTGTCCGTCGGCGATCGGTGCGCGTCCGTCGTGGTCGTACGGCATGAACTATCGTACCTACGCGGCGTCGGGCGGCGTCGGCAAACCGGTCCGCCGCGACGTCTGGGGGAGGGGAAAGCATAAGCCGCTGATTCTCGATATCGACATGAGCGGGCATTACATCAGCCCTTATGCGGCGACGCCGTGGTTCGCACCGCGCCACTTCGGATATTTCAATGTCGTCTGCGTCGACGGCAGCGCGCGGCCGGAGAAGGATATGGCCGCGAACAGCAAAACTCTCGACTGGTCGGCGAACTGAAGGAGCGGAAAATGAAACATCTCACCATTTTGACGGGAGTCATCATGCTGATTGCAGCTGTATCGAACGGAACGGCCGGAGAACTCCCGGCGCTCGACGGCAAACCGAAGCCGGGCATCTATGCGCTGACCAACACCTGCAACTGGGTGCAGAAGGACGGGAAACGGATCAACCTCTTCGAAACTCCGGTTGACGGCGTTACGAATTACGTGACCTGGCGTATGGTCCGGCCGGCGGAGGAGAGTGTGCGTTATCCCGGGCTCGACCGGATGATGCGGGAAGCCGTCGATAGCGGCAAGTTCCTCTCCTACGGGATTCTGGCTGGAATCCACACGCCGGACTGGGTCTATGAAAAGGCCGGCATTCCGCGCGTGGTTTACGATACCGTGCAGAATCGCGGCGGCTACCTGCCGTGGCTCGAAACCGGCGGCCGCCGCGTGCTGAACACTCCGTTCCTCGAGGTATGGGAGCAGACGGTCAAGGAGTTTTCGGAACGGCTCCATGCCGACCCGAACCGCGACCGGATCAACTATGTTCCGGTGACCGGTTTCCCGTTCGGCAACGGCTTGGAACTCTATATCCCGCTCGGCAAAAAGGATTTCGATGCTCTGAAATATGACCGGCCTTCCCAGAAGCTTTATATTGAGTTCTGCTGCCGCGTCATCGATATTTTCCTGCGCCATTTTCCGGATATGCCGCTCGGGATCGCCTATACCGACTGGTTCGGCGCCGATGCGGAGGGCAACCGCCGCGACCTGACCGAGAGCACGGCGATTCTCGGTTATGCCGTCGCGCAGGCGAAAAAAAACGGAGCCGTCGTCGTCCCGATGGGGCTCTGGCTCGGCTGGGACGGCATCTGCAACAACCCGGACCACCCGATGATGCGCCTGTTCGCAAAGAGCGCGCGTACGGCCGGTTTCGGCGCCTGGGAGGGGCAGATGGGCAGTTGCGAACGCAAATGCCTGCCGCTCGCCGAACAGATCGAATTGGCTCGCCGGAACCGGGTCGACTGGGTCCAGTTCTGGCATCACGACTGCATCTGCACCGAATGCGTGAAAACGCTCGGCGCGTACCGGAAGGCGGTGGCGCGATGAACCTCCTGTTTCTCGGCAGCGCGGCGTCGGAGGCGATTCCGGCGCTCTGGTGCGAGTGCCCGAACTGCCGGAAGGCGGCGGCGCTCGGCGGCAGGAACCTGCGGCGCCGGACCTCGTATCTGGCAGGCGGAAGCACCCTCGTTGATTTCGGTCCCGACGCGAACTGGCAGATGAAGGAGTTCGGGATCGACCCCGCGAAGATCGAACGGCTGCTGGTGACCCATTCGCATGTCGATCATTTCAATCCGGTCGAACTGCTGTGGCGCAGCGAAAATTTCAGCGTTACCGGCAGGCGGCTCGGTTTTCTGGCGAATGCCGCCGTGATCGCCGAACTCGATGCGCGGGTGCGGGAGTGCTCGATGGGGCGTTCGCTCGACGCCCTGCGGCTCGATGTGCGGGAGCTCAGGCCCGGCGTTCCGGTGCGGGACGGGGAGCTGGAGATCCTGCCGGTCCGCGCCTCCCATGCGCCGAAGGAGTGCGCGTTGAACTTCCTCCTTTCCGGGCGCGATGAGTCGCGCATTCTCATCGCGAACGACACCGGCTGGTGGCCGGAAGAGTCGTGGGAGCTGCTGCGCGGCCGGCGGCTCGACGTCGCCGTCATCGAAATCAGCATGGGAATCCGCATGCCGTACGCAGAGGAGCGCGGGTTTCATCTCGGCGCGAAGGCCGCGATCGCTTTCCGCGACCGGCTGGCGGAACTCGGCGCGGTGACCGCTTCCACGCAGGTCGCCGTGACCCATATCAGCCACCATGTCGGAGCGACCCATGAGGAGCTCGAGGCGTATTTCAGGCCATACGGCATGCTGGTCGGTTATGACGGCATGCTTCTCGGGAGGGCGTGAAAATGATGATGCCTTATCATGCCGCGCCGCTTCCGGAACGGGAGCGGCCGGTTGTGCGGGAAGCCGCCGCGGAGCTGCGCCCGGCCGATTCCTGCTTCGCTTTTTCCCGCGGAGATTTCGGTTTCACCGCATATGAACTTTCCGGGAGCGGGCGTTATCTGCTGCGGGTCGATCTCTGCGGATCGGCGTCGGCGCTGATCGCGTTCTCCCAGTATCTGTACGATCATCCGGAGCGGAGCCGTGCGGCGCTCGTCGTGATCGGCGGCTGCCCGCTCACGGAAGAGACGGTGAACGGTTTCATCGAGCTGCTGCCGGATTTTCCGCTGCTGCTGCCGGGCGGAGTTCCGGACAAGCTTCGCGATTACGCCGTCTCGCGCGCCGCGCTGAAAGGCGTGACCCTGTTCGTCGCGGAAACCGGGGCAATTCCGCCCGGGGAAAGAAAAACGGAAAAAAATCGGAAAACCGGTTGATCTTTTCCGACAAGCGCATATCTTAAATGAAGAGCCGATTTCAATCCTTTGAAATTGGCTCGAACATTAATTTGTGAAATACGTGACCGGGGAGGGGCTTCCGAGAGCTGAAACGTACCATGTCTACCAAAGACACGCATAAGTTCAAAGAACTGTACCGCTTCGTAAAACCGTATCAGACGATGCTCACCGTGGCCGCCGTGTTTCACGTGGTCTGCACGTGTCTCGGGCTGCTGATGCCGCTGGTGCTGAAGATCATCATCGACAAGGCGCTCGGCGGGTCGGACCTGAGTCTGCTCTATGTGCTGCTGGCCGGCGTGATCCTGCTCTACTGGGTCCGGGCGTTCTTCTTCTACACCTGCAACTACCTGACTTATTACCCGATCCACCGCATGCTGCTTGATTTGCGCGTGAAGCTCTTCAAGCACCTGCAGAGCCTGTCGCTGCGTTTTTACCAGGAGTACCGGACCGGCAAGCTGATTTCGAACATCCTGACTGACGTGGCCGCGCTGCAGTCGATGATTTCGACCGTGATCGTCGGCATCGCGTCGAACTTGTTCTCGCTGCTGTTCGTCGGCGTCATGCTCGTGGTGCTGAGCCCGACGCTGTCGCTGATCTGCCTGGTGGTGCTGCCGGTGGTCTATCTGGTGTTCTCGCGTTTCCGGAAGATCCTGCGGGAGCGTTCGATGATGCTGCGCGAGCATATGTCCGAGGTCTCCGCCAACCTCGCCGAAGTCATCAACGGCATCAAGGTCGTGAAGTCGTTCGGCAAGGAGCGTTCCGAGAACCGCAGCTTCATGGAGCGGCTCAAGCCGACCTTCGACATGTCGCTGAAGCTTTCGATGCGCGGTTTCATGCTGAACATCGTCATGGACCAGATTTCGATCTACACGTCGGTGGCCGTGCTCGGCTTCGGCGGCTACCTCGTGTCGCAGGGGAGGATGACGCTCGGAGAGCTCGTCGCGTTCTACACTTATATGCAGATGTTCTTCGGCCCGGTGGTCCAGCTGACCGGTTTTGCGCCGGCGATCAGCGAAGGCGCGGTCAGCGCCGAACGGCTGCTGACCCTCATGGCCTATGTTCCCGAGATCAAGGAGCGCGAGCACGCGATTCACATGTACCACGCGAAGGGGCATGTCCGCTTCGAGAACGTCTCGTTCGGCTACGCTCCGAACCGGATGGTGCTTCAGGAGTTCGATCTCGATGTCGAGCCCGGGCTCAAGGTCGCGCTGGTCGGGCCGTCCGGCTCCGGGAAGTCCACCATCGCGAGTCTGCTCATGCGCTTTTTCGATGTGACGAACGGGCGGATTCTGCTCGACGGCGAGGATATCCGCGACCTGTCGCTCGATTCGCTGCGCCGCAATGTCGGCATCGTGCTGCAGGAGTCGTTCCTGTTCTCCGGCACGATCGAGGAAAATATCCGCTACGGCAAGCAGGAGACGAGCTTTGAGGAGGTCGTCGAAGCCGCTAAAATGGCCAATGCATACGAGTTCATCCGCGAGCTGCCGCTCGGCTTCAGGACCGAGGTCGGGGAAAACGGCGTTTCGCTTTCCGGCGGGCAGAAGCAGCGGATCGCCATCGCGCGCACTGTGCTGCACAACCCGTCGGTGCTGATTCTCGACGAGGCGACGAGCGCGCTCGATACGATCTCGGAAGCGGTCGTGCAGCAGGCGCTCGACAAGCTCATGGCGAACCGGACCACGATCATCATCGCGCACCGGCTCTCGACCGTGCGCAACGCGGACCGCATCGTCGTCCTGAAGGACGGCCGCATCGCCCAGAGCGGCCGCCACGAGGAGCTGCTCTGCCAGGATGGGCCGTACCGCCGGCTCTACGCCATGCAGCTCAAGGAGCAGAAGGAGCAGGATTCACCCAACTATGCGGCGGGGCGTTTCGGCCTCGAGGATCCGGAGGAGTAGAAAATGACGCACAAGACGGCGGGATTGCGGGGAAAGCTCCGGCTGCTGACCATCATCGGTTTTTCGCTGGTGCTGCTGGTCTGCGGCGGCATCGTCGCGTTGTTTCTGTTCGATATCGAAGACGTGATTTACGCGCGCGGCAAGATCGCTTCGGAGATCGCCTACGACATCATCGGCCATATGGACGGCCGGGTCATCAGGCTGAATTTCGAGGAAGGAGACGATGTGGAGGCCGGTGAAGTCATCGCGCTGCTCGACACGATCCTGTACGACGAGCAGCGGGTCCGCATCGAGGCCGAGCTCCGGGAATACGAGGCCGAGCTCGAGGTGAAGAAGGCCGAACTCGAAGCGCTCAGGACCAATCCGCTGCCGAAGGAACTCTGGTATGCGGAGACGAACCTGAAGGAGAGCGAGGACAAGGCGAAGCGGACGCAGGCGAGGCTGAACCGTTCGCTGCAGCTGTCGAGCAGCAACGCGATTTCGAAGCGCGAATTCGAGGATGCCGAGATCGAAAACATCAAAGTGCAGGGGGAGCTGGCCCGCGCCCGGGAGAATCTGGCGAAGGTCAAGAGCGGGATCGGCGAACGCAACATTGAAAAGGCCGAACGCGACATCGACCTCGTGCGCGCCAAGATCGAGGGGCGCAAGGAGGAGCTGAAGCTGGTCGAACGCCGGATTCGGGAGTGCCGGATCGTTGCGCCGAACGACGGCCGGCTGGTCAGCATTCCGTGCAAATACACGCGGTATGTCCAGAAGGGCGACGTTGCCGTGAAAATGTCCTCCGGCGAAACGGTCAAGGGGCTTGCCTACGTCGACGAGAACGTCGTGCGCAAGGTGCGCCGCAACCAGAACGTCCGGATTTCGAGCGGCGTTTTCAACCGCCTCGAGTACGGTTCGTTCTACGGCAAGGTGGACCGCATCTACGATACGCCGGTTCAGGACCCCGCCACGAATGCGACGCGCTATCCGGTCGAGATCACGATCGACGCGCAGGGCCGCCCGCTCCGGCTCGGTTCGAGCGCTGAATTTGCAATCGTGACCGGCCGCGAGCCGGTCATCTACACGATCCTGAACCTGACCAAAGATCATGACGACTATCTCGAGCCGGAGCCGGAGGCGCGGCCCGAAGGAGCCCGGGCCGTCCGCTGAAAGCCGATGCCGGAAAAGTCCCGCTGCGCGCGCCGTTTTCCCGGTGCGCGCTTTTTTATGCTGACCGTGCGCTTACCTGATCCTGACCTTCTTCTAATCGGCCGGATCTTTCGTTTTTGCAATTCCGCGGTATGTTATCGGCAGGACCGCGGCGGGATTCAGTAAAATGGTACGCGGTTGTGCATATTATGCTTTCTATTGTACGTTTTATGCCGGTTTTCATGCGGGCGTGTCGAAGGTACGATGAAATATAACTTGTTGGAGGATAATGTCATATGTTGCTTTCCTTTATCTTGGCACGCCGATTGCTGTTAGGATTGTCAGAAAGCCACAACTCCAAAGGAAGGGAGCTCTATCATGATGACGACGATTATGGAAACGCTGCGTTCGGATAAGGTACGGGGGAATATCGGGCACTTGCTGCATCTGCCGGCAGGCCGGGAATCCTCGGTGCTGGCCGAGCAGGAGAATTTTCGTTTGAAACTGGCCGAAAGCCCGGCCGAGGTCGAGGCGGCGCTGCGCCTCCGCTATCGGGTGTTCAAGGAGGAGCAGGGACGGCTGGCGAACTGCTGCGGGGGAATCGACCGCGACCGGTTCGACCGTTACTGCCGCCATCTGCTCGTGATCGACAAGGCGACGGAAAACGTGGTCGGCACCTACCGCGTGCTTTCCGGGGGCGGGGCGGCGTCGGCCGGAAACTTCTATTCGGAGGAAGAGTTTTCGATTCGGGGGCTTCAGGCGATCCGGCACGAGGTCTGCGAGGTCGGCCGTTCCTGCGTGGCGCCGGAGTTCCGCAGCGGGGCGGTGGTCGGTTTGCTCTGGAGCGGACTTGCCGCGCTGCGCCGCCGCCCGAAACCGTCGCGCTCTCTGCTGGTGCGGTATGCGCGGCGGAGACGGCCGGGAAGCAGCTGCGCGTTTCATTACCTGTTCGGCTGCGTGAGTCTTGAGGAGACCGACCAGGCGGCGGCGATGGCGCTTTACGAGTATTTCCGGCGGAACGGATTGCTGAGCGACCGATTGCAGGCGAAGCCGCGGGCCGGTTTCGAGCTCGACCCGGTTTCGGCGGAGGAGGTCGAACGACGGCTTGAAGAGACCGGCGGCGGAATAATCCGGACGCTGCCGCCGCTTTTCAAGGGGTACGTCAAGCTCGGAGCGAAGATCTGCGGCGCGCCGGCTTATGACCGGGAGTTCGGAACGATCGATTTTCTGATCCTGCTCGATATGCGTGATATACCGGAACGCTACGCGCGCCATTTCATGGCGTAACGCGGCTGTCCAGGCGTCAGGGCTGCCCTGCCGCTCTTCGGGGAGGGAGCGCGCAGGGCTGGGCCGGATGCAGCGCTGACGCGCCTTCAAAGTCCCCATTGCGAAACAAATTTCTGACGGATTCAACGGACTTGACGGATTTAACGGACGAATCGTTATTTTGGTCCTGTTTTACTGAATTTTGTCCGTTTTGTCCGTTGCCGCCTCATCACGCTATTCTTCATCTTCCCGGTTCCGATGTTCTAACCTGATTGTCATTTTGCCTGAATCCGGTTTTAACAATTGCGGGATATGTTATACGGCATACGGGAAAGAAGATGGTATGTTAATACCATCGGAATATTAACAATTCCTCTCTCGAAGGTGTGAGTACGGCGGAGTTGCACGGAACACCGGAGACGAGCACGACACACAGTGTCGGGCATGGTCTTTTGAGACGAGCCCGACACACAGTGTCGGGCATGGTCTTTTGAGACGAGCCCGACACACAGTGTCGGGCATGGTCTTTTGAGACGAGCCCGACACGCAGTGTCGGGCATGGTCTTTTGAGACGAGCACGACACACAGTGTCGGGCATGGTCTTTTGAGACGAGCCCGACACACAGTGTCGGGCATGGTCTCCTCAGAGAGCGGGGCCCCCGAAAAGTACCATCCGCCGCGCAAGCGCTGCGGATGACAAGCCCGACTTGTCCTCCGCAGCCTCGGCGAAGGAGGAAGGATGGCAACTGTTTGGGGAACATCAGGAGAAAGCATGATGAGAAGACATTTCACTCTGGTCGAATTATTGGTCGTGATTGCGATCATCGCGATTCTGGCGGGGATGCTGATGCCCGCGCTGGGGCGCGCCCGTTCCGCCGGGAGGAATACCGCCTGCATCAACAATGAGAAGCAGATCGGTGTTGCCATGGCGTTCTACGCCGACGACTATAACGACTATCAGATTCCGGGACGTTTTCTTTATACTCCCGCCACCGGGGGATGGGGCAACTGGACGAACGTGCTGGACCGGCTTTATACGCACAATCCGAAACTGTTCCGCTGCCCCGAGGAGCCGCAGTTCGCCTGGGATGAAAAGAACAACAAGGACGGCAAGGACACGAGTTACGGCATCGCCATCTGCACCTGGGGGTATGAGCCTTATACGAATCTCTCCGGCTGCAACTCCCAGGTCGGCAACGCGGTGAAGCGCGGCACGGTCCTGCAGGCCATGGCGAACTATCCGGGTTCGAATCCGTATGTGTTCGGGGACAGCGTGCCGAAAATGGTCAACGCCAACGGCGGCTGCCATCTCTGGACGCTCTCCGGCAATGTGGCGACGCAGTTCTGGTATCCGGCGCGCGGACCGGCCACTTACAGCTGGGGAATTCATGCGCTGCGCCACCCGAACCGCAGCGGAAACTTCGGATTTGTGGACGGCAGCGTCCGCACGCTGCGGTACGAGGATCTCGCCGGGAACCGGAACGTCTACGCGTCGCCCTATCAGGTCATGAGCGGCAAGGTGCTTTCCGGCTGGGCCTCGTTCTGAGCGGTACGGGAGAAAA
The DNA here is from genome assembly GCF_009695545.1 of Victivallis lenta. Lineage (NCBI taxonomy): Bacteria > Pseudomonadati > Lentisphaerota > Lentisphaeria > Victivallales > Victivallaceae > Victivallis > Victivallis lenta. The sequence goes on from NZ_VUNS01000010.1 coordinate 29,262, forward strand.
TCGCCATGTGGCTTTATCTGATTGTCAGTCTGACGGCGTTCGCCGGATTCCTGATCGGCCGCCGCAGCGAAAGGCCGGCCGGCCGGATCGCCGCCGGCGTCTGCTTCGCCGTGCTTCTGCTCAGCACCGTTTTCGGGCTCATGCGTTCCGAAGACCGCGATTTCGCCGCCAGGGAACGCGATTACTACGCTTCGCAGGCCGCCAGGATCGGGGTGGCACTCAAGGAGCGCAACGCTTCCGGACGGGTTACGCTCCTGGTTTTCGAGGAACTGAAGGAGACGGAAGAGGTCGAGGAGTTCCGGCGCGTTCTGGCCCGGTTCGGGGAGTGCGGCGATATTGCGATCCGCACCGTTGCGCTGGCTCATCCCGCGGCACTTACCGGGGCCGGCCGGCTTGATGCCGGCGAGTTTCGCCGTGTGCTGGAGGAGGCGGCGGATGACGCAGTCGTTTCGCTGGTCGGATTGCCCCGGGACCTTCGGGGCGTTCGCGAACTCCGGCGCGGCCGGGCGGAACGCATGCCGCTGATCGCGGTCTGCGATGACCCGGTTCCCCCGCGGGTGCTGAAGGAGAATCTGATCGATGCGGCGGTTCTGCCGAAGCGGAACGCATTTTTCAGCACCGAGCCGGTTTCCGATTATCTGAAAGCATTCGACGAACGTTATTATTATGCAAAGGCTTATTAAGATCAAATGAATTGCAGAACCGAAATCATCTGTTTGCTTCTGGCCGTCGTCTGGGCAGCCGTCAATCTCTCCGCCGCTTCCCTGGTGGAACTGCCGGTCGGCAGCGTCATCGCCTGCGAAGGCAGTTACGGGGACCATATTCAGGGAATGGCCACCGACGGGGAGGCGATCTACTGGTCGTTTGCATCGACGCTGGTCAAGACGGACCTGAACGGGAAAGTGTTGAAGAGCGTCCCGGTCCCATACCATTGCGGCGATCCGTGCTGGGCGGACGGGGCGCTCTATGTCCCGTACGGCGGCGGCTCGTGGAACCGGGAGATCGGGGATGCGGAGTCACGCAATTTCATCCGCGTTTACAATGCGGAGCTTGAGCTGACCGGCGAACACCATGTCCCGGAAGTCGTGTACGGCGCGGGCTGCATTGAATTCCGCAGCGGGAAGTTCTATGTCGGCGGCGGATTGCCGGACGGGAAGGGGGAGAATTACATTTACGAATACGATGCGAAGTTCCGCTTCGTAAAGCGGCATGTGATCCCGGTGTCGTCGCATCTCGGGGTGCAGACGATCAAATACGCGGCCGGCTCGTTCTGGCTCGGCTGCTACGGGAAACCGAATTTCTGCATCCGGACCGACGAGCAGTTCCGGATCAGGGAACGTTACGACTACGCCACCACGGTGGGAGTGATTCCGCTGGGCGGCACGGCAGACCGGGTGAAACTGCTGGTCGCCTGGCATATTTTCGATCCGCAGGCGAAGGGGAACCGGGCCAGGGCGGTCGTGCTGGAAGTGACGGACGGAGTGTTCCGGAAAAAATGACGGAACGGCGGAGCCGCCGCCGTCAAAGTCTGGTTTTGTCGCGGAGCTGCGAAATCGCTTCGACGGTTTCGAGGAAGCGGACCGAGGGGAGGGGACCGAAACAGTCGGTTTCCTCGTGTGTGCCGTCAATGCGGAAGAACATGTCCTCCGCGCCTTCGAACATCTCGATCCGCTTGAGTCCGTGGTCGGTCAGCGAGTAGGCTCCGGCTTCCGGGAAACCCTGCACGAGATCGTCCTTGCTGATGATGTCCATCGCCGCTTCGCGCTCGTCCCAGAAATAGACCTGAATCCGTTCGGCCACGCCGTCCTTGTATTCGGCCGCCGTGACCAGGACGGCCTCCTTCTTCATCAGTTCTTCGGCTTTCTGCGTCAGCTCCTTGACTCCCGGCATCGCTGTTACCTCCCGTTCCGCTGTTTTTACCGTATTCTGATAGTATAATTCCGGTCCGCACCGAAAGCAATGTTATTTTTCCGGAAAAATTGAAAAATCCCGCTTGCAATTTCCTAAAGCAGATTTATATTAGGTCTAGATAAAAAAATATCGATGTTTAAATATCGATATTAAGATATCAAAACTCGACAATGAAGTTTCCACGAGGATGGGAGGAACTGATCATGGCTGACAAGAAGAAAGAAGTGTTGGATCCCGAGCAGGCAAAGCTTCGGGAGGAGCAGGACCGCGAGATGCTCAATGCGCTGATCGCCCGCGTCAAGGCCGCGCAGGTCAGGTACGCGGAGTACACGCAGGAACAGGTCGACAGGATTTTCGCAGCGGCGGCGCTTGCCGCGAACAATGCGCGGATTCCGCTGGCGCAGATGGCGGTCGCCGAATCCGGTATGGGCGTGGTGGAAGACAAAGTGATCAAGAATCACTTCGCCTCCGAATACATCTACAATAAATACCGCGACATGAAAACCTGCGGCGTCATCGAGGAAAACGAGGCGATGGGCATCGCGAAGGTCGCGGAGCCGGTCGGCGTCATCGCCGGCATCGTTCCGACCACGAACCCGACCTCGACCGCGATCTTCAAGTCGCTGCTGGCGCTGAAGACCCGCAACGGCATCATTTTCAGCCCGCACCCGCGTGCCAAGAAGAGCACCATCGAGGCGGCCCGCATCGTGCTCGAGGCGGCCGTCAAGGCCGGTGCTCCGGAGGATATCATCGGCTGGATCGAGAATCCGACCGTTGCGCTCTCCGGCCACCTGATGAGCCATCCGGACATCAGCCTGATTCTCGCCACCGGCGGCCCCGGCATGGTCAAAGCGGCTTATTCGAGCGGTACTCCGGCGGTCGGTGTCGGCCCCGGCAACACCCCGGTCGTCATGGGTGAAACCTGCGACATCAAGATGGCTGTGAGCTCGGTCCTGCAGAGCAAGACCTTCGACAACGGCATGATCTGCGCCTCCGAGCAGTCGGTGACGGCGGTCGCGTCGATCTATGACGCGGTCAAGAAGGAGTTTGCCTACCGCGGCGCCCACATCCTCACCAGGGCAGAGGCGGAGAAGGTCGGCAACGTGATCCAGATCGACGGCAAGCTCAACCCGAAAATCGTCGGCCAGAGCGCCTACAGGATCGCCGAGATGGCCGGCGTCACCGTCCCCTCCGACACGAAGGTGCTGATTGCGGAGACCGACGGCGTCGGCCCGGATTACCCGTTCAGCCGCGAAAAGCTCTCCCCGGTGCTCGCCCTCTACAAGGCGAAGGACTTCGAGGCCGCCGTCGAGAATGCGAAGAAGCTGCTTGAGTACGGGGGGCTCGGCCATACCAGCGTGCTCTACACGAATTCCCAGAATTTCGACCGCGCGAAATATTACGGACATGTCATGATGTCCTCGCGCACGCTGGTCAACATGCCCTCCAGCCAGGGCGCGATCGGCGACATCTACAACTTCGCGCTGAATCCGTCGCTGACCCTCGGCTGCGGCAGCTGGGGCGGCAATTCGGTCAGCGAGAACGTCACGCCGGAACAGCTGCTGAACATCAAAACGATTGCGAAACGGAGAGAGAATATGCTGTGGGTCCGCATTCCGGAGAAGGTCTACTTCAAATACGGCTGTTTGCCGGTCGCGCTCGGCGACCTCGAAGGGCGCAAGCGCGCATTCATCGTGACGGACAAGTTCCTCTACTCGACCGGCATCCTCGCCGATCTGCTGCACAAGCTCGATTCGATGGGCATTGCGACCGAGGTGTTCGCGGACGTCGAGCCCGACCCGACCATTCAGCTGGCCCGCAAGGGGCTTGAGCGGATCAACTCGTTTCAGCCCGACGCGATCATCGCGGTCGGCGGCGGCAGCCCGATTGACGCGGCCAAGATCATGTGGCTCATGTATGAGCTGCCGGAGATCAGCTTCGAGGATGTCGCGATGCGGTTCATGGATATCCGCAAGCGCATCGTGAAGCTGCCGGAGCTCGGCAAGAAGGCGACGATGGTCGCGATCCCGACCACTTCCGGCACCGGTTCGGAAGTCACGCCGTTCGCGGTCATCACCGATGCCGACACCGGCAACAAGTACCCGCTCGCGGATTATGCGCTGACTCCGAAAATGGCGATCATCGATACGCAGCTCGTCATGAAGATGCCGAAGCGGCTGACCGCGTACAGCGGCATCGACGCCCTGACCCACGCCCTTGAGGCGCGCGTCTCGGTCATGGCCAGCGACTATACGAACTCCCTTGCGAACGAAGCGGCCAAGCTCGTCTTCGAATACCTGCCGCGCTGCTTCAACAACGGCGCGATGGATGAGGAGGCGCGCGAGCATATGCACAACGCCTCGACCATGGCCGGCATGGCGTTCGCGAACGCGTTCCTCGGCGTCTGCCACTCGATGGCGCACAAGCTCGGCGGCATGTACCACATTCCGCACGGCCTTGCGAACGCGATGCTGATCTGCGAGGTGATCCGCTTCAATGCGACCGACGTTCCGACCAAGCAGGGGACCTTCCCGCAGTACAAGTATCCGAATGCGAAGGCCGCTTATGCGAATATCGCGACCTACTGCGGCTTCGGCGGCAGGTCCGACGACGAGAAGGTCGAAAAGCTGATCGCCGCGATCGAGAAGCTGAAGGCCGAGCTCGAAATTCCGAAGAGCATCAAGGAGTACGGCATCGACGAGGCGACCTTCCTCGCGCAGCTCGACGAACTCGCCCTCAAGGCGTTCGACGACCAGTGCACCGGCGCGAATCCGCGCTATCCGCTGGTCTCCGAGCTCAAGGAGATTCTGCTGAAGGTCTACTACGGCGAAGAGTACGCCGGCCGGCGGGCCGAGCTTCCCGGTGAAAAACCGGCGGCAATGTAATTCCCATCCGGGCGGATGCGGAGGGGCGGCGCCCCTTTGTGTCCGCCTTTTTTCTTTCTTCATTCATTTATCCCCATTTTTTCTGACGGGACCCTTGAAATTCGCTCCGGAAAACTGTACATTGACTACGATATTTGCGAATTGAAACCAGGGCGGGAAAATGGCGAAATCTAAAATTGTGATCTGTCTCGGAAGTTCCTGTTTTGCACGCGGCAACGAAGAGAACATCAAGGTCGTGGAGAATTACCTCTCCGCGAACTCCTATCAGGACGATGTCGACGTCGAACTCTCCGGAACGCTCTGCCAGGGGCGTTGCGCCGACGGTCCGAATGTGATTATCGACGGCGAGTTTTACAGCAAGGTGGATCCCGGCGTGATGCTCGATCTGCTGAAACGGCTGCTGCCGCCCCGGGCCTGACAGGAACGGTCTGCGGTTTTCCCGCGCAACCCAGCATGGAGAAAATTGAAATGAATCTGCATTTCCCGGTGTTCACCACCGAAAACATATGTCACGACTGTTACAAGTGCATCCGCCATTGCCCGTGCAAGGCAATCCGCATCGTCGACGGCCGCGCCGGAGTCATTCAGGAGCTCTGCGTGGCCTGCGGCATGTGCGTGAAGGTCTGCCCGGCCCACGCGAAGAAGATCCGTCCCGACCTGGCGCGTGCGCGTTATCTGCTCGGCAGCGGGAAAAAGGTCTATGCATCGCTGGCGCCGTCGTTCGTGAGCTTCTTCAAGCAGTACGAGCCGGGAGCGCTTGTTGCGGCGCTGAAGCGTCTCGGTTTTGCCGGCGTCAGCGAGACCGCGCTCGGCGCGCAGGCGGTCAGCGCCGAGACCGGCGCGTTTCTCGCGCAGGCGAAGCCCGGCATCTACCTTTCGAGCGCCTGTCCGGCGGTCGTGGATTATGTGAAGAAATATGCGCCGGCCTATGTCGGCAACATCACGTCGGTGCTTTCGCCGCTCCTGTCGCATGCAAGGCTGCTGCGCAGGGAGTTCGGCGACGATATCGGCATCGTGTTCTTCGGCCCCTGCGCCGCGAAGAAGAACGAGGCGGACCGGCACGCCGATCTGCTCGACCTGGCGCTGACTTTCGACGATCTCGCCGAATGGCTCTCCGCCGAGAACATCGATCCGGCCCGGATCAACGCCGCTGATTACGCGAAAATGGTTCCCGAAACCGCGCGGGAAGGGAAGATCTATGCTGTCGAAGGCGGTATGAACGACACGCTGCGCGACCCGAAGGGCGGTGATATCCGCTATCACGCCGTCTCCGGGCTGCACAATCTGGCCCGGCTGCTGAAGGACCCGCCGGAAAAGATCGATACCGGCAGCTGCAAGCTTTTCATCGAGTGTCTCGCCTGTTCCGGCGGCTGCGTGAACGGCCCGGTGATGCCGCAGAACGATGCCGGCACCCTGTCGTCGATCGTCCAGGTGGCCCGCGGTTATGACGGGACGAACAGTCTTGCGCGCACGGTCGACGTTCCGATCGACGAACGGATCATCGCCGAACCGCAGACCGATCCGGAGGTGACCGAGGAGGACATCAAGAACGCCCTCGCTTCTGTCGGGAAATTCACTCCTGCGGATGAGTTGAACTGCGGCGGCTGCGGCTACTTCAGCTGCCGCGATTTCGCGAAAGCGCTGCTGGCCAACAAGGCCGAGGTCGGCATGTGCGTGTCGCACCTGCGGCAGCTCGCGCAGAAGAAGAGCAACGCGCTGATCCGCTATATTCCGGCCGGCGTCGTGATCGTCGACCGCCACATGAAGATCGTCGAATGCAACCGCCGTTTTGCGGAGCTGTTCGACGAGGATACGGTGCTCGCCTACGATTCGTGCGGCGGGCTGACCGGCGCGGAGCTCGGCGCGTTCGCCGATTTCAGCGACCTCGTGGCGGCGGCGCTGATTTCCGGCGGCGAGGTCGAGCGGCACAACCAGGTGTGCGGCGACAAGATTCTGAACATCAGCGTATTCTGCATCGCGCAGAACCAGAGCGTCGGCGCGATCATTCAGGACGTGACGAGCCTCGAGCTCCATCGCGAACAGGTTTCGGAGAAGGCGCGCAAGGTGATCCAGAAGAACATCATCACCTGCCAGAAGATCGCCCGCGACCTCGGCGAACATATGGCCGAGACCGAAATCCTGCTGCGCGAGGTCGCCGGCAGTTACACCGAAATCAAGAAGTGAGCCGAAGATGTCGAACGATGTATTTGTCGAAATGGAGTGCAGCCAGCTCTTTCACGACGGGGAGGAGGTCTGCGGCGACGATTTTCTGTTCGAGCGGCTCGAGGCGGAGAACCGGCACCTCGCCGTGCTCTCCGACGGGCTCGGCAGCGGGATCAAGGCGAATCTGCTCGCATCGATGACCACGACGATGGCGATGAAGTTCATCCGCTCCGACATGGATGTCCTGCAGTCGGCCGAGATCATCATGGATACGCTGCCGGTCTGCGAGATCCGCAAGATCAGCTACGCGACCTTCACGGTTTTCGACCTTCAGATCGGAGGGAAATCCCGTATTATCGAGATGGACAATCCGCCGTTCATCCACCTGCGCAACAACAAGGATCTTCAGGTCAAGCGCCAGAGCATGGTCTCCGAGCGCTGGCCGGACCGGCGGGTGCAGCTGGCCGAGCTTTACGCGATCACCGGCGACCGGCTCATCGCGTTTTCGGACGGGGTGACGCAGGCCGGCCTCGGGCAGCCCGGCTATAAATTCGGCTGGCGGCGCGAGGGGTGCCTCGCCTTTATCCAGCAGAAGGTTGCGGAGTGCCCGGATATTTCGGCGCGCGATCTGTCGCAGGCGGTCGTCGCCGCCGCGCGAATGCGCAACAAGGACAACCGCTGCATCGACGACATCAGCTGCATGGTCATCTACCTGCGGCAGCCGCGGCGGCTGCGGCTGCTGACCGGGCCGCCGTTCCGTCCGGAGTCCGACGCGGCTTACGCTTCGCTGGTGAAGAACTTCGACGGCAAGTGCATTCTCTGCGGCGGCACGACGGCCAACATCGTGTCGCGCGAGCTCAAGCGCCCGGTTGAGGTCGATATGAAGCTGATGCTGAAGGCCGGTTCGCTGCCGCCGCCGGCCAGACTCGAAGGAGTGGACCTCGTGACGGAGGGCATTCTCACGCTGACTGATGTGGCGCAGCGGCTCGAATCGGGGTCGGCGCTCTCCGGCAACGTGCCGCTGGCGGCTCGGCAGATGATCGAGCTTTTCCGCCAGAGCGACGAAATCGAGTTCGTGGTCGGCACGAAGGTCAACGAAGCGCACCAGGACCCGAGCCTGCCCGTGGACCTCGAAATCCGCCGCAACATCGTCAAGCGGCTCAAGACGGTGCTTGAAAGCAAATATCGGAAACGCGTACTATTGCGATTTTTTTAGAAAGGAAAATGCAGCATGGCGAATAAGATCAAAGTGGAGATCTGTCTCGGAACCACCTGTTATGTTCTCGGGTCGTTCCGGCTTTCGGCGCTGGAAGAGCAGTTGCCGCCCGAATTCAAAGACCGGGTGGAAGTGGTGGGCTGTGCCTGCCTCGACGTCTGCCACGACCGCAACTACGGCAACGCCCCGTTTGTCCGGATCGATGAAAAGCGCATCGTCGACAATGCGACGATCGAAAAGGTCATCGACATTCTTCGCGAAGAGTATTTCGCGGGAGGTGCTGAATGAATAATGCCGAGAGGACGCGCCGTCAGCTCATGATCCGTTTCGTTCAGGACTTCTATGACGGGACATTGGAGCAGAACATCGACCGGATTCCGGTTGAAATGCGTCCGCGCGATTACGAGCCGAACCGCTGCTGCATCTACAAGGACCGCGCCATGCTGAAATACCGGCTGATGGCGCTGATGGGGTTCGGCATGGAGGAAGAGACCGATGAGACGCGCCAGCTGAAGGAGTATCTGGTCGACGCGAAGGCCGGGAACAACAATACCGATCCGGTGCTTACGGTCTGCTCCGTCGGCTGCCACGGCTGCGTCGACAGCCATGTGCAGGTTTCGAACAGCTGCGTCGGCTGCTTTGCGCGGCCGTGCGTCGGCGCCTGCCCGAAGCAGGCGATTTCCGTTGTGAAGGGCCGCTCGACCATCGACCGGACCAAGTGCATCAACTGCGGCAAGTGCATGACGGTCTGCCCGTACCATGCGATCATCCGCAACCCGCTGCCGTGCGAGGACGCCTGTCCGGTCGGCGCGATCGGGAAGGGGGAGGACGGCCTTGTCCGGATCGACTTCGACCGCTGCATCTATTGCGGCAAATGCTTCCGCTCCTGTCCGTTCAGCGCGATTATGGAGCGTTCGCAGCTGACCGGCATTCTCGAAGCGATGAAGGAGGGGAAAAAGGTTATTGCGATGGTCGCGCCGTCGATCACCGACCAGTTCCCCGGCACCATCGAGCAGTTGTTCAAGGCGCTCAAGATCGCCGGCTTTTCGGATATCATGGAGGTCGCGCTCGGCGCTGAGCTGACCACCGAGCACGAGGCAGAGGAGTTCTTTGAACGCATGGGCAAGGGCGACAAGCTCATGACCAGCAGCTGCTGTCCGGCCTGGGTCGAGGCGGCGAAGCGGCATGTTCCCGAGATCCTGCCGTTCGTCTCCTCCACGCCGAGCCCGATGGCTTATGCCGGGCAGCTGACCGCGAAAGAGCATCCGGATGCGGTCAAGGTGTTCATCGGCCCCTGTATTGCGAAGCGGCGCGAGGCGCAGCAGGACCCGAATGTCGATTTCGTCATGACCTTCGAGGAGCTCGGCGCGCTGCTGGCGGCGCTGGAGATCGACGTGATTTCGCTTGAAGCTCCGCCGCTCGAGTGTCCGGCCGCGAGTTACGCGCGGAACTTTGCGAAGAGCTGCGGAGTTTCGCAGGCGATTCTGCAGGAGATCGGCAAGGAGGGGGACAACGGGACGCGCCCGAAGATCGACGAGAAGTTCATCAACGGTCTCGACCGCAAGTCCGTCAATCTGCTGAAGCTCTACGCCAAGGGAAAACTGCCCGGCAATTTCGTCGAAGTCATGGCGTGCGCCGGCGGCTGTGTCGGCGGCCCATGCTCGCTCGCCCGCTGAGCGCCGGCGGGGAGATACGAAAAAGGAGGCTGTTTCCGCCTCCTTTTTTTTTTTATCTCCTTCCGGCGGACCGGCGCGCTTCAGATGTAGTCGGAGATATAGGCTTTCTCCTTCGGGATCAGATTATTCAGCAACTTCAGCGTCTCCTCGTCGGTTTTGAGCCGTCCCATCTTCTGCAGGTAGGAGGGGCTCTTGTAGCTGAGCAGCAGCGCCGTCAGTGTGCCGATATCGAGTTCGACCGGGCGGACGGACTCCTCCGGGAGCAGCTCGACCGCTCCATTTTCCGCAAGGCGGATGGAGAAGGTGCGGTTGTTCCACTCGAGGAACGGGTCATGCACCCGGAACGTGAGTTCCTCGCCGCCCCGGCAGTTGGCAAACCGGTATTGTTCGAGAAACTGGGCCACATCCACGATCCGTCCCATGATGTAGGGGCGGATCGTTTCGCGGATGTCGCTGTCCTCGAGCCAGAAGGCGATGGATTCGTTGGAGTAGTTGTTGCCCACAACTTCATCGACCATGGACTCATGGGCGCTGATGTATTTCCACAGCCCTTTCCAGGCGTCGATGTCGAGATAAATCATTTCCTTGATGTGCATGATGTTGTCTTTCAGCAGATACACCATGTATCCGGTCGGGGTGTCGTGATCGTCGTAGTAGAGGGCGACGGTGGTGTCGTCCACATCCCAGCGCCAGTACTCCTCCCACGCCAGGTCGTTGCGCAGCAGGCAGCCGTGAGTCTGCGCGGCGAAGATGTTGTGCAGCCGTTTGAGGTCGGGATTGTTCTCCTCCACCCGGCGCACATAGCCGCCGATGCTGATTTTGCGCGGCAGCTGGTTGTCCTTGATCCGGAAGGACATCTTGTCGGAGATGATCTCCCAGCCCCGGTGCCGGTAGAGCGGAATGGAGAACGGGTAGAGGATCGCCAGACACTCGCCGAGTTCGCGCATCTCTTCAAGGCTGCGCCGCATCAGCCGCGACATCAGTCCGAGCCCGGTATACTCCGGATAGGTCGCCACGCTGGTGATGAAGCCGATCCGGCAGATATGGCCGAAGATATTCATCTTCAGGGGATATACCGCGAATTGCGAGGCCAGGTGCCCGTGGTCGAACCAGCCGATCACCCGGGCTTTCTCCAGCACCGGCCTTTTCGACTGCCGGATGTCCTCGTTCTCCCAACCGTAGTCGAGCAGTTGTTTCTCCGTGACCTGAAATGCGTAGCGCAGCAGATCGTTATATTGTTCCAGATCCTGCTCCGCCATCAATTTTCTGATTTGCATGTCGTCCGCCATGATATGCCTCCTCATTGCGTATATGGGGTTATTTGGAAATAACGGCACGCCCTCCGGGGCGTGATTCGATTGTTATGAAATTCAGTATCCGCTCCGGCGACGCCTCTTCCCGCGGCCGGAAACCGTATCAGACAAAGGTGATCCGCACCTCCTTCATGTAACGGTTGCGCAGCGCCTCCGCCAGGCGCTTGACGATGTTGCGCCGAAGCTCGAGGTCGACCGGCAGATTCGGGTCCTGGTGCGCTTCGTTGATCCGGGTGCCGACCAGAAAATCGATGATGTCGTTCCGGCGCATGAGTTCGACGAGCTGTCCGGCCGGGTCGTTCCTGCCGTGTTCGCCGTTTTCGAGATAGGTCGCGGCGCGTGAAAGCGTGAAGATGCCCTCCGTCACGAGGTCGGCACCCGCCATCTTCGACATCGGCGGCAGGTCGCTCGTAATCGTGTCGAGCACGAGTTCGAGCGGCGTGCCGAGCTCGCGGGAGATGATTTCGGCCGAAGTTCCGCCGCAGATGACCTTGGTTCCCGCGAAGTCGCGGAACAGCCCGGCGCACTCCGCATCGCGCGCCTGGTCGAACGGGGGGCCGGTGAACAGCAGCATGCGGTGCGGTTTGCGGAAATAGAGGCAGGCCGCCGTGATGTCGTCCGCCGGCCGCAGCCCCGGTTCATGGGCAATCGCTTCGCGGAGGATCCGTTCGGTGAGCTCCTGAGCCGAGATATCCGGCGAGGCGGCCAGCTGCGCCTTCACATAGTCGCTGACGCCGGAGTTGCGCCAGCCGAGCGGAAAGCGAGGACTGCCGAGCCCCGCCTGCGTGACTCCGTCCGAGAAGAAGAGCACCCGGTCGTTCGGCTGGGCCTGGAAGGTGTAGGCGGTCATCGTCCGGTCCTGATATTTGGGGGACGCGAATTCGTCGCCTTTGACCGGCAGTTCGTCGCCGCCGCGGAACAGCAGGAACTCCGGATTGCCCATCTCGACCACGCGGGTGATCCCGCCGAGCCGGGTGTCGACGATCGTGAAGGTCGCGTAGCTGATCTGGCGCACCCGGCAGACCGGCAGCGAATCCATGATGATTTCGGCGGAGTGGACGATTTCACGGTCTTCCGCGCTGAATCGCAGCGCCATCGTGGTCGTCATCAGGGCAAGGATGTTGGCCTTGAGCCCGTGGCCGAGTCCGTCGGCCAGCACGGCGAGCAGCCGCTCCTCGGCCGGAATGCGTTTGAAGGCGACCGCGTCGCCGCACGCTTTCTCGTCGTAGTGGCAGCACTGGCTGTAACCGGTGTCGATGAACAGATTCTCGGTGGCGAGATTCATTTTCTGCCGGACTGGGGTCGGACTCATTTTTCCTGCTCCGGATCTTTGGGGTCGCTCATGAGATCCCGGTCGTCGGCATAGTCGTCGGCGATCGAACGGAGCAGCAGCTCGGTGTCGGCCATCTGTTCGCCGAGACGGCAGGCGATCTCCTGCACGGTTGCGATGTTGCGGTCGATGACCTCGCGGGCGCGGGCGGCGATCTGTTCGCGCCTGAGTTCGGTCTTGGTCACGTCGAAAACCACGCCGCCGATGACTTCGCCGGGGTCGATGTTGAAGATGTTCACGCTGAACAGCCGTTTGCCGACCTTCAGCGAGTCGCGCCGGATGTCGCGGCCGCTCTGGAGCGACGATTCGAAGAGGTTGGCGAACGGGACGATCCGGGTCAGGTCCGCGCCGGCCATGCCGGGACAGGCGTCGAACGCATCGAGGATCTCTTCGCCGAAAAGCTTTGCGAAGTTCCGGTTGCACTCGATGATCTGCATCTTCTTGTCGACGATCACGGCGCCGGAGGACATGCTGCGCAGCAGGGCGTTCGCTTTTTTCTGCGCCTGCTTTTTCAGGTACGACACGCACATCGACGGCTCCGCATGCCCGGCGATGAGCGCCTGCGCGAAGTTCCGGCACGTGTCGTAGCCGCATCCGTCGCAGTTCAATTCGTCCTCGGGGGTGGTCTTGCCGATGCTGCGGAGCGCGGCCTGCACGTCGGCGGCGCCCGGCGCGGGGGCCGGAACCGCATCTTCCGGGAATGCTGCCGCGATCTCTCCGGCGGTCTCCCGCCGTTTCGGCGCCGCGGGGTAACGGGTCTTGCCGAGCACCCGGAGCCGTTCGAGCAGTCCCGGCGAATCGTGTTCCGTGCAGGGGCCGTGAACGCAGCCGCCGGGGCAGGCGAGGGTTTCGATGAAGATGATTTCGTCTTCCGGAATGTCATCCAGTCCGTCGAGCGCGAGCTTCAGGTTGTCCAGCCCGGTCAGCGTGAAATAGTGTACGCGCTTGTTTCTGCTCTGGAACTGGATCGTGTCGTTCATGCCGCCTTCGACCGGATACTGTGCGCCTTCCTCGGCCGTTTCGGGAATGAAGCGGTCGTCCTCCTCCGGAGTCAGCCGCTCCGGCTCGATCTTGTTTTCGCGCAGCAGCTGTTTGAGTTCAGGGTAGGTGATGGCCAGATTCAGCAGCGCCGGATTGCGGTCCGCCTCGTTCTTCTTGCTGATGCACGGCCCGACGAAGACCACCCGGATGTCGTTCCCGAAGGTGTCGCGCAGCAGCCGGCAGTGGGCCATGAGCGGCGAACCGACCGGCGTGATGTTCGACGCGAGGCGCGGAATGTATTTGCGGATATAGTCGACCGCGGTCGGGCAGGCGGAGGAGAGCAGCAGCCCGGGTTTGCCGCCGTCAAGCTCCCCGGCGACCTGCGCCGAGACGAGCTGGGCGCCGAGCGCGGTTTCGCTGACTCCGGCAAAACCGAGAAGCTTCAGCGCCCGGATCAGCTGACCCGGCGTGACGTTCTTGAATTCGCTGACCCACGAGGGGGCGAGCGAGGCGTAGACCGGTGCCGGTTCCGCGAGCAGCCGCTTCAGCCGCCCGGTGTCGTTGCGGACCTGCTTGGCCTTGACCGGGCAGACCTCGACGCATTTGCCGCAGGCGACGCAGAGTTCCGGCAGGACGGCCGCATGGCCGTCGCGCACGCGGATCGCCTTGACCGGACAGTGGCGGACGCACTTGTAGCAGTCCTGACATTCGGCTTCGATGGTGTAGACGGGGTAGGTGTGATTCATGGCGCATCCTTCCTCAGCTTGGAATCGAGCAGGTCGATCAGGGTTTCGGAGTCGACCTGCTCGAATGCTTCGCCGTCGATCGAGAGGTTCGGGCCGGAACGGCATCTGCCGACGCAGCCGCGGCCGTTGAGCGCGCAGTCGATCTTGTATCTGGCGAGATACTCCTCGATGATTTTCAGATTGCGCTTGTTGCCGCGCGCGAAACAGGAGCTGCCCATGCAGATGGTGATCGTGTGTTTCATTGCTTATCCTCCCCGCAGCCGTCGATTTCGCGCAGTCTCCGGGCCAGTTTGACCGACAGCACCGCGAAATCACCGGCGAGATTGACCTTCTGCCGGATGATATCCTCCGGCAGCAGCAGTGTGTGCCCGGTGAAATTCCAGATGGCGAGAATTCCGGCCTCGACCATCTTTTCGGCGACCTCCTGGGCGGCATCGTCCGGCACGCAGAGAATCGCCATGCGGATCTGAAGCCGCCGCGTCAGGTGCGGAAATTCAGCGAAGTCGAAGACCGGCACATCGTGAACGAGCGTATCTTTCGGAACCGGTCCCTTGTCGAAGGCCGCGATGATTTTGAGCCCGTAGTCCGCGAAGCCGCGGTAGCCGAGCAGCGCCGTGCCGAGGTGGCCGGTACCGACCAGGAACGCTTCGGAGGCGTTTTTCCAGCCGAGAAAGCTCTCGAGCGCGTCGATGAGCGGTTCGACCTGATAACCGACGCCGGGCGAACCGGCGGCTCCGATCATCTCGAGGTCTTTGCGCACGCTGATCGCGTCGATCCGGAGCGCGCGGGCCAGGACCGGGCTCGTGGCGTGCAGCCGGCCGGCGGCCTGCAGCTTCTTGAGTTCGCGCAGGTAGGCCGGGAGGCGCTTGAGAGCGGGAATGCTGAAAACCTGGGGTTTGGCCATATCGTTCTCCATATTTATATCAAGATAACCGCCCCGCGCCCGGTTGTCAAGTCCCGTCGCCGGATTTTTTGCAAGACCGCCGGGAATGGCGTCAGCTCCCGCGCAGGTCGCGGCTGCGGGCGGCGAGTCCGCAGTATTCGCAGTAGCGGTCGAAGAGCGCGCCGGCGGCCGGATACATGCTGTTCGGGCTCATGAAGTGCGAAAACTCGAAGGTGATCCCTTCGCTGATTCCGGCGGCTTCGGCGGATTCGAGCTTCCAGAGAAATTTTTCCCACTTGATCGGCGGGAAACGCCACGGCATGTCGCGGTCGAAGCTCTCGATGTTGCTCCAGCAGCGGATATGGTTCGCATCGGCGAGTTCGCGGGTGACGGTCAGGTATTCGGCGAGCTCGGGATAGTCGACGTGGCCGTCCTGGAACGCGGTGATGTCGACCGCGCCGGCGATGTCGCGGAAGATCCGGCCCCAGTGTTCGGCGTGAAGCTCCGGCGTCAGCCGCAGCGCGTTCGGGTCGCAGGTCGCGGCGGCGGCCTTGACGCCGGCGAAATACGGGGAGATCAGCGTCGGCTTGTTGCCGGAGACCTTCTTGGCGTGGCTGCCGAGGGTCTGGAACAGTTCGATCGTGCCGGGCTCGTTCGAGCAGACCTCATGCGTCAGATACCAGCCGGCGAACGCCTTGCGGTGACCGTACCTGGCCTGCAGCTCGTCGATGACGTCGAGGTTGATCCTGATTTCATCGAGGTACTGCTCCCGGCTCCAGTCGATGCAGTTGCCGGGGTTGCAGTGCCAGGTGCCGGCGAAGAATTCGAAGCCGTGTTTTTCGGAGAGTTCGAGGAAGAGGTCCACAAGGTCGATCGGGGGCCGGTGCTTGACGCCGCGGCGCGGAATCACCTCCGACGGGTAGGCCATGAAATATCCGCTGGCGCAGCGGATCAGCACGACCCGGCGGATGCCCATCGCTTTCATGGCGGCAAAATCGCGGTCCCACTCGTCGCGTCCCCAGTTGTGATGCGGGATGTCGAACGAAATTTCATCGAGGAACGTTGCGGTGATTCTCATGATCGGTCCTTTCTTCCGGCTGTTGATTCCGCGTGTTGCTGTAAAGTATAGCAGAGGATCGTGCGAAAGGCAAATTGTCTACTCTGTATTTCTTGTGTTTTTTTATGATAAAAGCATATAATATGTATAGAATGTATATAGACAATTTGATTTGCATTTTGTATTGCAGTACGAAGCGTGTCCGGTTCGGAAAAGGGTGGGTTTCCGGGGATTTGTCTGTTTTTTATGAAAAAAATGCTCTTTTTTATCGAATTGCTATTGACATTTTGCTTTGAAATGTCCATAATATATACAAACGAAATAACCCGATAAGAGATAGACAATATGGAAACACCGGTATACAAAAGACTCGGCGAGACCATCCGCCGGCGGATCAACGAGGGCGTGTATCCGCTCGGCAGCCAGCTGCCGACCGAACTTGAGATGGTCAACGAATTCAACGTCAGCCGCATGACCGTCAGCAAGGGGCTGACCGAACTCATCGAGGCGGGGATCATCAAGCGCATCCGCGGCAAGGGAACCTTCGTCTGCAGCCAGAAATTCGAGGCGATCGACAGCAAAAGCGAAATTCCGGTCATCAAGTGCATCCTGCCGGGGGCGATCTACGAGCAGTCGTTTGCAAGCAACGCCCTGCTTCAGGGGGTCTGCGCCGAACTCAAGAACACCCCCTATCAGACCGGCATCGCCTTCTGCGGCAATGAGGATGAAATTCTCGCCGAGCTCGGCAAGGCCGAATCCGACAACTGCGCCGGCTACATCCTCTGGCCGCGGGAGTCGAAGCGCTTCTGCGAGGCGGTCGGCAAACTTCAGGCGGCCGGTTTCCCGCTGATTCTGCTTGACAGCTTCTTTCCCGAATATCAGGGCGAATTCATCGGCACCGACAACTTCGCGGGGGCCGAAACCGCGGTCGACTGCCTCGTCGCGCACGGACACCGCCGCATCGGCTACCTGACGCTGACGCCGGACCGCAGCAGCCTGGCGGAACGGCTCGCCGGATTCATCGCCGCTTCGACCCGGCACTGCCTGACTTTCGACCCGCGGCTGGTCGAGGTCATCCCGAACGATCCGCAGCTGCCGACGGAGAAGATTCCGGCGCACCGGAGCGAATTTTTGCGGGAAGCTTTCAAGCGGATGCTCGCCCTGCCGGAGGCGGAGCGGCCGACTGCGCTCTTTACGAGCCACGACTTCATCGCCATCGAACTGTTCCGGATCGCCGCCGAGACGGGCGTGAAGATTCCCGGGCAGCTTTCGCTGATCGGATTCGACAACATCGACTGCTCCGGCTGGCTGCCGGTTCCGCTGACCACCGTCGCGCATGACTTCGCCGGAATGGGCAGGCTCGCGGCGCGGCTGATGGTCTCCGGCTTCGGCCGGAACCGGGAACTGCCGCCTCTTCCCGAAGGGACGGCACCCCGCTACCGCGTCCGCCCGACCCTGATTGAGCGGAAGTCGGTGCGAACTCTTTCGCAGCCCTGAAAACATTGGCGCGCCCCGGTGAAGGTGATTGGCCACACATTCCCTCCGGCGCGTTTCACCGTAAAACAACACTCTGAATGATTGAACTTGAAAGGATTGCAACATGTTTGAAAGAACCGGACATTTCACCCCCCGCTTCACGTTGATCGAATTGCTGGTCGTCATTGCGATCATCGCGATTCTGGCCTCGATGCTGCTGCCCGCGCTGAACCGCGCCCGGGCAGCGGCCAAACAATCCAACTGCACCGGCAATTTGAAGCAGATGGCGACCGCCCAGCTGATGTATGCGGATGCCGACAGGGGAAACCGCATTCCCTATGCGAATGCCTATGATTCGGAGATGGAGGCCAACCTGAGCTGGATTCGGCTGCTGATCGAGGGCGGGTATATCCCGAACAAGATGTTTGCATGTCCTTCTGATTCTTTTCGGGAGAAGCATCAGTATATGATTCTTGACGAAGTCGTTGCTGTTTCCTATGCGGAAAATGCGTATCTCTGCAGTAACAACCACTCTGAAAAGCTTCCGCTCAAGAAGATTGTGAAGCCCGGCATCACGTTTCTGGTCGGTGACGCGAATTACTCCCTGGCCAGCGGATACAACGCGGAAGAGCGCAGTGTGATCGCCAATGCGAACACCTTGAATAAATGTGAGAAAAGCTCCATCATCCAGCCGGCGCTTTCTCCGCATGGCGGCCGCAGCGTGATCGGCTTTGCCGATGGCCATGTCGGCGCCCTCGTGCAGTCGAAAATCATGCAGGTCAACAATAACGACGAGCTGATCTTTTCGGAAAAGTGGGGCTGGTAAGCTCTGTCGCCGCGCCTCCGTCCGGTTTCCGGGAGGAGGGCGGGCCATCAATTGTCAAGGATTTTCAACGATGAGACTCAAGCATATTGCAACCGGCGTCTCCTTCCTCGGCGCGGTTTGTGTCCTGGCTGCCGCGGACTTTCGGATTCCGGCGGAAACGCTCAGGGGAGGGGCCATTGCTCCGCCCGGCGTCGATCAGGTGGACGGGGAGCTCGGCAACCTCCCGCTCGAAAAATTCCGGGCGATCCGGGAACGGTTCACGCTGAACTTCGATTCGGATTCATTTCCGGAACACCCGGAAACGGTCGATATCGGAGTCAACCGCATGGTTTTCAGCGGATTCCGCCGCGCCTCGAAGGCCGGATACTTCATCTCCGCGCCGAATGCGCTCGTCGGTGCCGGGCGGGAGAAGACGGTCACGGCTTCGATCACTTTCGACCGGCCGGTCAAAGCGGCCGGCTTCGTGCTCCAGTTCATGACCGGGACCGTCAAGGTGCGGTTCGTCGACGCGGACGGAGAAACGCTCCGGGAAATCGAGCAGAACGGGCAGGGCGACCCCTCCGGCAACGGGACCTGGGCGGATTATTTCGTCGGTTTCGAGAACTCCGGCGAATTCGGCCGGATCAAAAAAGTCGAATTCAGCCGCAGCAACCTCACGGCGGGCTCCATCCCGGAGTTCTCCCTCGACGACCTGTCGATCGTCGAGGGGGCGGAGCCGCTTGAAATCACGGCTCCCGAGCCGCGGAAGGTCGATGTCGCCCTGCTCGGAAGCGCCGGGGCCGCCAATGTCGCGCCGCAGCGCCCGGCGGGGAAACCGGCCGTTTCCCGGCACGGCGACGTTTTCACGCTCGAAAACGAGGTGGACGGAACCGCTTACTCCTATACGCTGGATGCGGCGGCGGGACTCGCTTCCCTCACGGCCCGGACCAACGGCGCGGCGCCGCTCGCCGTCGGCCGCGGCTGGTCGTTCCGGCTCGGCGGGGAACCGGTCGGCTGGAAGCTCAGGCTGGCGGAGCTCTCCGGCGGCCGTGTGCTGCTCGCTTACGACTGGACGACGCCGACGCAGGTTTTCCCGGTGCAGGTCGTCCTGTCGCTCTCCGGCGGCACGCTCTGTCTCGAGCTCGCTTCGGAACAGGGCGGGCCGGTTGCGATCGACACGCCGGAACTCTCCGGCGTGCTGAAGCTCTCCGATGCGCACGACACGGCGATGCGCGGCATGGACCCGGTTGCGTTCCTCGGCTTCTCCGGCGACCTTTTCTTTGTGGCCGGTACGCGGCAGTTCTACTCATATTACGTGGATTGGACGAAATCCAACAGTACGGCGCCCTATCCGGAGCTCCATTATGCCCCGGCGGGGGGAAAGACCGCTCCGTTGAAGGAGACCATCGCCATCACGCTCTCCGACGCGCTGCCGAAGGTGCTGCCGACCATTCCGAATCCGGTCTCGCCGTACCGCGCGCAGATCGCCGGTTCGATGGTCATGGAGTTCTGGTACGGCCATTTCGACGAGTTGTCCGAGCTGCTCGAACAATATCATCGCTACGGTATGGACAATCTGGTCGTCCTGATGCACCGCTGGCAGAATGCCGGGTTCGACCGCAAATATCCTTCGGTCATGCCGCCGTCGCCGTCGCGCGGCGGGCTCGAATCGCTGCGCGCCGCCGCCGCCGTTGCCCGGCGGAACGGGCAGACGCTCGCACTGCACGAGAACTACAAGGATTTCTACCCGGACTCTCCGCAGTGGAACGAAGCCGATCTGCTCGTCCGGCACGACGGCACGTACCAGGATGCCTGGGCCGACTCCAAGGAGCTGGCGCCGTCGAAAATCCGCAAATACGCCGAGCCGATGATGAACCGGATCAGGCGGGAGATCGGCACGAACGGCTGTTTTCTCGACGTCCACAGTACGCATCTGCCGTGGTGGCGGGTCGATTTCCGGCCCGGCGCGCCCGGAGCGGGGACCATGCGGGGGACGCTTCTGCCGACCAACCGGCTCTGGCAGCTGGCGCGCGATGTCTACGGCGGGCCGGTGTTCGGGGAGTCCTACGCGCTCTCGAGCTGGATTCACTCCGGCAACATCGATTCGGTCATGGGGCAGGCAAAACACAACTCCAGCCTGATCCTGGACTTTCTGCTGATGAAGATCCGGCCGCTGGCAACCTGGCACGGTGCCGGTTACTTCGAGCGCTGGAATCCGCGCGGCTATGTCGCCGACTGGCAGAACTGCCCGCTGCCGGCTCCCGAATACGCCCGCTACTCCCTGCAGGAGGTCGCTTTCCTGACCGCTCCGACCATGGATGACAAGATCAAACGCGAAATCCTGCCCGCCGCAGTCAACTATTACCAGAAGCGGCGGCTGGTTCACCGTCTGAATCCGCAGCCCGTCACGGAGATCGCTTATTATACGGCCGGCGGCGGATGCCTGACCTCCAGCGAAGCGGTGCTTCGCCCGAAGGCGGAGATTCAGCGGCTGCGCGAAACCTTCGCCGACGGTTCCGAACTGTATCTGAACTTCTCGGACAAGCCCTGGGTGATCGGCGGCAGGCAGATCGAACCGCTCGGCTTTTATGCATCCGGCCCCGGCTTCGAAGCCGAAACCGGCCGGAAGGACGGCCTCTGGTTCGACTGGTACGGCGATGCGGACGGCTGCTTCCTGAACGCCCGCAACTACGACTGGCTGATGGAACCGAAGGGAACCGCCGCGATGGGACGCGGGCCGGAGGGGGCCGAACCGCAGTTTGCGAACCGCGGCGACGCGGTCGTGAAGCACGGTCCGCTTGCGACGGATACCGCCGTCGCAGTCATGAGGGAGGCGGACGGCTCCCGGAGAATCCGCTTCTTTCCGCAGAAGCAGATGGGATTCGTCTCGATCGACCTTGCGGCGTCCGGCTTCGAACCGGCGGAGGTCGTTGCGCTTGACGCGGAGGGCAATCCGGTCGCCGGCAGCCTCGACGGGGTGGAACGCGGTTCCGGCACGCTGACGATCCGGCACCGCGATCCGCGCGTCTGGTCGTTCCGGCTGACTCCGGGGAAGGGGCGGACCGGAAGATGAGCGGGCAAAGCAGCCAGGGGGATAAGCTCGGCCTCGGCGAAAAGCTCGCCTTCGGAGCCGGGAATATGAACAACCTCCTGATGAACAACATCCTGAACGTTCTCCTGAATCCGATCTACAACATCGCGCTCGGCGTGAGCCCGGCGCTGGTCGGCTACGCGACGGCGATTCCGCGGCTGTGGGATGCGGTGACCGATCCGGTCGTCGGTTCGCTGTCGGACAACTTCCGGTCGCGCTGGGGGCGCCGGAAGCCGTTCATGGTGCTCGGCGCCCTGATTTCCGCGTTGAGCCTCATCGCGATCTGGCTGGTTCCGCCGGTCTGGGGGGAGTATTCGAAGTTCCTCTACCTCATCGCGGTTTCGCTGGTGTTCTACACCGGCAATACGCTGTTTCTCGTGCCGTACACCGGGCTCGGGCTCGCGCTCAGCGACGATTACCGGGAGCGCACGAACCTCTTCGCCTACAAAGCGGTGGTTGATGCGCTCGGCGGATTCCTGATTCCGTGGTTCTACTGGCTGGTGACCCGCCCGTGCTTCGAAAGCACACTGCACGGCACTCGGGTCCTGAGCCTCGGGCTGGCCGTCTGGATCATCCTCTTCGCGGCGATTCCGCTCTGTTTCTGCCGGGAGCGTTACGACCGGAGCATCGCCCGCCAGGAGAAGGTGCCGATCCTGAAGGGAATCGCCGAAACCATGCGCAACCGCCCGTTCCTGCTGCTGACGCTGTCGGTGACGCTGATGTTCTTCGGGTTTTACGCATCGAGCGCGCTCGGCATGTACCTGAACATCTACTACATCTTCGGCGGCGTCGAGAAGGACGCTTCGACCTATGTCGGGCTCAGCGGCACACTCTGGAAGGTTTCGTCGCTGGCCGCGCTCCCGGTCATCGTGCTCATCAGCCGGAGGTTCGACAAGCGGAACACCTTTGTCGTCTCGATGATCCTTTCGCTGTTCGGCGCAGTCGGCGGCTGGTGGTGCATCGATCCGGAACGGCCGTGGCTGCAGGTGCTGCCCTCCATCCTTTACGGACCCGGCATCAGCTGCGTGCTCATGCTCTGCGACTCGATGCTGGCGGACATCTGCGACCTTGACGAGCTGCGCGGCGGCGTTCGCCGCGAGGCGATGTTCGGAGCGATCTACGGATGGTTCACGAAGGTGGGTCTGACCATCGCGCTCGCTCTCTCCGGGCTGCTCCTGGTCTGCACCGGGTTCGATGTGAAGTTCGGCGCCGGCCAGCCGGAGGGAACGGTCTTTCTGATGCGCGTTCTCGCCGTCACGGTCCCCGCCTCCGGCATGCTGACCGCAATTCTGCTGATGGCCGGCTACCGGCTCAACGCCGGCCGCATGGCGGAGGTGAAGCGGGAACTCGACGCGCGTCGGCGCGGCAGCCGGAGTTAACCCGGACCCGCTTTCCGGCCGTGGGCCGCGGGAACCGGGGGAGCTCTGCGGCTCCGGCCTCAGACCCGGTTTCCCGGCTGGGAGCGCGGCAGGACGAAAAGCCGGGTGTCCAGCTCCTGCAGCGTGATTTCGCCGTTGCTGAAGCGGCGGCGGAATTCCGTCGGCGTGAGCCCGGCGTATTTGCGGAACTGGCGCGCGAAATAGTTGCTGTCCTCGAAGCCCACCCGGAACGCGATGTTCGTGATGTTTTCGGGGGTCGTCAGCAGCGGAGCCGCCATCTTCAGCCGGAGCCGGGTCAGGTACTCGACCGGAGAGACTCCCATCACCTCGGAGAAACGGTGGCGGAAATTGGAGGCGGACATCCCGGCGAGTTTCGCCATCTGCGGAACGTTGAACCCCTCCGGATACCGGCTGTTCAGCTGCTCGACCACCCGGCTGATCCGGAACGAACTCTCGTCGCCGCGTCCGCCCTGCACCCGCGCCCGGCGGCAGATCGCGGTGAGCGCGCGCAGAAACGACGCCACCGCGGCGCTCTGGAATCCCGGTTCGAGTTCGTCAAGTTCCCGGCGGCACTCCTCGAGCATCAGCATGACGTTCGCCATCTCGGTCTCCGGCAGGAAGAGACACGGCGAAACCGCGGCGGGGTCTCCCGCCGCGCCGAAGCTCCGGAACAGCGTCTGGAATCCCGGCAGCTCCTCAAGATCGAACCGGACCTGATTCAGCAGTTCCGGCCGGAAGAGGATGTTGAAGTGCGCGAATTCATGAATCGCCTGATAACGGTGGATGCTTCCCGGCGGCAGCAGGAAAACATTGCCGACCGTGACGGTCTCGAGCCTGCCGGTCCCGTTGTCGTTCCGGGCGGAGCCCCGGTACACGAGAACCAGCTCGTAGAAGTCGCAGTGGCGGTGAAAGGAGTCGTTCCGGGCGTAGGTATCCCAGCGGAACACCGCCAGCGGCAGGGAGTAGGAGACGATCTCCAGTTCATAAAAGCGGAAGTCGTAAAGTTTCTCCCCCCTCCATTCTTCACCCGCCGGGTGCATATGGGGGTTGTTTTCATTGGCGATGTAAGGGCGCAGCACGGATATCCTCTTTCCTGTTTTTCAATGCTTATGATACACGCGGTTCCGCAATAAGTCAAACCGCAGCGTGCCGGAGAGCCGGCAAGCTTTATAATTCCACTCCGGAAAAGTAGAGAATGCCGGGAGAGGCGGAAAAGGTGAGCACGGAATTTTCCGGCGACAGTTTCACTTCTCTGCCGAGATGATCATGCACGGCGGTGAGCCGGCCGCTTTTGATTTTCAGCAGAATAATTGCGCACGCATATCGTCAATAGCGGCGAAAATCCCCAAATAATCGCTTCGAGCGGAACGCCTGCGTCGAGAAATGTTTGTGGGCCGATCAACATAGATTTTTATATTGGCGAGGTATGGTACTGGGGGAGCCGAAAATCCAGAAGTACCATACCTTCGATGATTATCAACGTGAGAAAAGATTAACTTTCCACAATATCCGGCATTTGTCAGTGGAAGCCGGCATTTTCAACGTGACGAATTGTTGCGTGGTCTTGAATTTCAGTTCCGCACCCGACTCCAGAACCGCTTTTTTCAAGGCAAATCCTAGTGGCAGCGGGAAAGTGACCGATGTTTCCGGCTTGGCATACAACCATGCCGCGGTTCCGGCACCGTCCGCGCCGACCACGAAACTGAAGTCGTCCTGGGCCTGTATGTTCCCCCAGGCCTTGACCACGCCGGCCACGAAGTCCGTCCCCTTGGCGATGAATCCGTATGGCGCAATCAGGTTATTTCCGTCCTGCAGGGGTGCGGGACCCAGGTTGGCGGTGATTTCCACTGGTCCGTAGGCGGTTTTCACTACTCCGTCGTTGGTGTTTTCCCGGTATTCGCGGATGGTGTGTCTGCCCTTGGGAATGTATGACCTGCGGAGCATCACGCCTTCGTGTTCCTTGCCATAGAGATTCCAGTCGTGGCTGAAGGATTTAAGCGGGACTCCGGCGTAGGCGGCGCAGACGCTTTTCTGGACGCGATCCAGCCACTTCACCCACTCCAGGTTCTGCCGGTCGTCATATTTCTCCGTCCAGCCGTAATTGATCATGGAGAAGCCGAAGGCCAGCGAGAGCGACATCTGGTACATGTTGTCCACTGCGCCGCCCAGGTCATGCTGGGTGAAGATCACCTTGTCATGGGTCATGGCGGCGATCAGCGGATAGAAATTCCAGACTGAGTTCGGCAAATCCTTGTGTATGGAGTCATACCAGTCCTCCGAGGGGATGATGCCGAAGGAGTGTCCGCAACCTAGAATTACACTGTCGACCATCCCCCACCACAAGTCTTCCGATGACAGCGGGATTCGCCGTCCGTCGCGACGCACCGTCGAGGCAAGTCCCTCGATATATGCGGAGGGCGTTGGGGACGCAGGATTGTAATCACGGATGGCCGTGCGGGAACAGACTTGGTCTTGGAACACAATGTCGGAGGGATAATCCTCAGTGAAGAGCCTGATCATTTCGTCGTTGGCCTTGCGGACTTCATCATGCCACATGGTGACCGTGGCTCCGCCGGATCCCCAGCTTTCGCTGATTGAACTGCCATCTGCTTTGGCTACCAGTGCGGCCTTCCCCACCCGTGCAAAGGTCGGACCGGGCGGGCACCACCAGGTGTTGTTGGTGTAAGGCATGAACAGTGAGCCTGAGGCATGTACCTCGTCGATGTATCGCTTGAACTCCTCGGGACTGGCATAGCTTGGCTTCGGAGGCAGCAAATCAGGATAGCCGTGGTCATGGCCGTACCGGCAATACTGGAACAGGTGGAAGATCCCCGGCTTGGGCAGCCGCTCCAGGGTCTTGAACTCGTCCTTGATATTCCTGGCGAAACAGCGATAGAGTACCGACGACTTCAATCTCTCCAGTTTTTCCGGCGGCATCTTGTCCGACAGCTTCCGGGCTATCTTGTTGTCGGCGCAGAAGGAGTTGCACGACTCCATGATGTTCTGTCCGAAGCGCAGCCGGACGACGGGGCTTTGCCAGGTCGTCTCCTTGGCAATCATGAAATCAAACGGCCGCTCCAGGAATCCGCCATTTTCATTGCCGCCGATGGAATATTTGGACGGCGTGAAGATCTTGGTGAGGTCGTGCTTGCCGGCGAACGGCTCGTAGTCCATCGGCTGGACGCTGTAGATGGCCAACTCACGGCCTTTGAGCTTGAAGTGGAAGAAGTCGGCGAAGGCCGACGGCACCGGGCGGTCCCGCAGTTCCAGAAAGCGTCCGTCAAGCTGATACCAGAAGGGGTATCCGGCAGTTTCCAGCCACGATCCGCCGCCTCTGACATATCTCCTGATGGCATGACCGAATTGCGGCGGAGTCATGCCATTGGGCATGAGGCACATCTCGCCATAGGGATTGACGATCAGGGCGGTATCCGGGTTGTCCATTGCTGCGACCAGCTCGTCCTCGTTCTTGATCTCCAGGTAATTGCCGCCCATGCTCTTGAGTTTGTCGCACCATTCCGCCACAGTGGCCCAGGCCGCCCAGCCCATCGCCGGACCATTCTTGACACGGATCACCGCGATCGTGGAGCGGCCGTCGGCCTTCGCTTCTTCGGAGACCCGGCGCATTGCGGCCAGAATCATGTTGAAAGCGACATCTTTTGCATTGGCGCCATTGGCGACCTTGGGCTTGTTGCCGGCGCCGCCGCCGACCCGAAAGAAATACCCCTTGCCACCCAGGCGGGAGGCTCCGAAGAACACCCCCTTGTCGGAGTCGCCGATGACAATCTCCGCCTGTCCGTCGGCGAAGGTCCGGTTGGCGGTCACCGGGACGCCGTCAATGGTCTTGGACAAATCTTCACCCAGCCAGTCGGCGGCATCCTTGCCGGGGCGCAGGTTGCTCGAGGCAAACGAACGATTATCCGAATTGCCATCGGAGCCGAAGATGGTGTGATATGCCGCGCCGCTGTGCATCCGCCCCTTGACATAGATGTTCCCGGACGAGTTGGAGGCGGTGCGATCCATGAAGAACTGCTTGTTCAGGGTCATGCCGACATTGCGCGGCCAGTCCAGATGCAGGGTGACGCCATCCACCGCCTGCGGCGAAAATGTCAATTTGCCGGGAAGCATGAATTGGCCAATATCGTTTCCTTTGGGGGTAACTGCGGCACGAAAATCGATATAATCGTTCTGCGGCACAATTGTGACATCGACGTTGATTTTCTCCGAGTCAAAGGAAAATTGCACGCGGTCATCATTGATGGCATAGGACATCTTCTTTTTGCCGTCAGGCGAGTACTGGCTGGAATTTTCACTTCCAGCCACCCACAGGCAGCCGCCATTCTCATTACTCAGGGAAATATCGGTTCCCCTGCTACTGATTTTCTTGATGCCGCCGTTGCGCTTTGACAACTGGATTTTATAATTACTGTTGTCGATAACGATTTCTTGAGAATTTTCAGAGATTGTTGCTACCCCTGCCCAACTTATCCAAGGCAGTAAATATGTAACTATCAGCAAGCTGCAATTTATGTGAAAGAGAGATCTCATCAGTATTTCTTCCTTTATTTGACTAACCTGAAGTAGTAATATTGTTTCCACGTCATCCAAGCTACATGTGTTCCTCCTCTGAATAGTTCCCTTTCCGTCATTGCATTTACATGTCCGTCAAGCCACGCAATATTAGCGTGCCTGTTATGTGGATAGCGGTATTTGTAAATTGCATAGCAACCGCTATTTCCATCGTCTGTTCCACGCACAGCTAGCCATCCCCAGCCGCCTACAGCGCCGTCAAAAACCGTGACAGTCTGTGCCGGGGCATTTGCCTCGGTGAGGCGATGCCATTTGGTAATGGTGCCTTTGCATTCGTCGCTGCTGGTATTGCAGAGACCGCCGTTGTTATACGCGTAACTGCTTGTATAAGGGTTATCAGAGGCCGGTAAAAATGTCGGACAGCCGAGTCTGGAAACTTTATAGGGAAAATAAGATGCCAGTGGCCCGTCATCTTTATCTCTCCCCCAAATGGTGTATTTCATACTTTGGCCTACAGCCCAGGAACCAACCCATGGAGGCGCAATATAATCATTAAAATCACTGGCATACACTGCAAAACCTAGTCCCATCTGCTTGAGGTCGGAAGTGCATTGGGTGCTCTGCGCTGCCGCACGTGACTTATTCAATGCAGGCAACAACATTGCTGCCAAAATCGTGATAATCGCAATCACCACCAGAAGTTCAATCAGCGTAAAACGGTACAGCCTGCCGTCCGGCAGCGCAGTCGGTCTGGAATCCCTTTTCATCGTCGTCTCCCTTGGTTTCGTGTTCCGGGTTGATCTATCCTATATTATAGTACAAAATGGACGATGTTGTCTGTATTTTTCACTGCAATGTTAGCACAAAACGGCAAAAGCATGAAAACCGTGCGGATTCGCCTGTAAAAACTGCGGTCCGGCATGGAATCTTTCCATGCCGGACCGCAGCAGGTGTGCGTGTGAGGCTGTCTGTTCCCTGACTGTTCCTGCGGCGAAATTGCCGTCGGGAAGCGACGGCGTTCCGCCTTGCTTCCGGTTCGGCCGGATATATCCGGAATCCATCCGGCCGCCGGTTTGTTTTTCTATGCGATCTCCGCCGCGATCTTTTTCAATTGCGCAGGGATGTCGATTTTCTGCGGACAGTGCTTCACGCACCTGCCGCAGTTGACGCAGGCGGAGGCTCCAGAGTCTTCCGGAATCGCATTGTAGTTGTTGAGGAACAGCCACTTGTTGCCGGTGATCTTATACTGATTGTAAAGGCCGAAGATTCTGGGAATCTCCACCCCGACCGGACACGGCATGCAGTAGCGGCAGGCCGTACAGGGGACCGCCAGGCGTTTCCGGTACGCCGCCAGCGCCAGATCCAGCGTTTTGCGTTCGCTGTCCGTCAGCGGTTTCAGCGGAGAGAAGGTTTTGAGGTTATCCTCCATGTGTTCCGGCAGCGTCATGCCGGAGAGAACGCACAGCACATTCGGCAGACTCGCCACATAGCGGAGCGCCCACGCCGCGTTGCTCGAACCGGGATCGGCAGTTTTCAGGATTTCCGTCGCATCCGGGGAAAGCGTCGCAAGCGAACCGCCGCGCAGCGGCTCCATCACGATCACCGGGATTCCGGCTTTCGTCAGGATCTCATACTGTTCCCGCGAGCGGTACAGCTCCCAGTCGAGGTAATTAAGCTGGATCTGCGCGAAATCCCACTCCTGCGCATCGACGATCTGCTGCAATACCTCCGGCGTGTCGTGGAAGGAAAAGCCGAGCTTGCGGATTTTGCCCTCCTTCTTCATCCGGGCGAGGAACTCACAGGCTTCATAGGTTTGCGCCAATTTCCAGTTCGCCGTATCGAGCGCGTGGAGCATGTAGAAATCGAAATAGTCGGTTTTGCACCGCGCAAGCTGTTCCCGGAAAATCTTTTCGATGTCTCCGGGATTCTTTGCGAACCACACCGGCATCTTGTCGGTCAGGTAATAGGAGTCGCGCGGATACGCCTGCAACAGCTCGCCGAGGCAGCGTTCGCTCAGTCCGTCATGATACATGTAAGCCGTGTCGAAGTAGTTGCAGCCCGCCTTCATCGCGCGGTCGATCATCTTTTTCACGGTGGCCTGGTCGATATCCGGTCTGTCCGGCGAAAGCCGCGGCAGCCGCATGCAGCCGAATCCGAGCAGCGGCACTGTAAGGGCGGTGTTTTTATAGCGGCGGCGGGTGACCTGCGCCCCTTCGGCCGCATCGGATGTTTTGTCGCCGTCGGCTCCGGCCCCCGCCGCAAGGCGGGTGACGGGTGCGAGCGCGGCAATGGTCAACGCGCTTTTCAGAAATTCACGCCTGTTCATATTCCTGTTCTCCTTTTCGTTTCATCTGTCCGGCGAGAAATAGGCCGAGTTCAAAGAGCAGCCAGGTCGGGATGGCCAGCGCCACCTGGCTGACGATATCCGGCGGTGTCAGGATCGCGGCGAGGATCAGGATCGCCGTCATCACATACGGTCTTTTACGCTTCAGCGACTCTGTGGAAATCGCGTCGAAACGGACCGCCAGCAGCACTGCAATCGGCGCCTGGAACATGACGCCGAAGGCGAGCATCAGCCAGCCGGCGAGGTTCAGGAAGTTCGCCAGTCCGAGGATCGGCTGAAGCTCCGGCGTGGCGAAGCCTCCGGAAAAGTTCATCAGCATCGGCAGGATCACTCCCGTGCAGAACGCCACCCCGCCGAAGAATAAAACCGATGAAAAAACGATCCACCATCCGAGAACCCTCCGCTCCCCGTCGTAAAGCGCGGGGAGCAGGAAGCGCCAGAGCTGCAGCATGTTCCACGGATACGCCAGCGCCAGCGCCAGAATCAGCGCAAGTTTGAGCTGCACCCAGAACACCTCCATCGGCGCAAAGTAGTGCAGTTTGCCGGCCGATTCGGGAAAACACCACTGCGCCAGCGCATTGATGACATACGGCGACGCCAGATATCCGACCGGATACAGGAGTGCCGTAACCGTCACGCAGCGCAGAAGGGTGCGGCGCAATGCGTCCAGATGGGCGATCAGGGTGTTTTCGGAATCGTTCATGCCTGTTCTTTTTCCTGCTTTTCTTCCTTTGCCGCGGCTTTTTCCGCCGCGTTCATCAACTCCTGTCCTTCGGTGGACAAGGCGTTCTTCGCCTTTTTGAATTCATACGATGCGCGCCCCATCGCACGAGCCAGCTCCGGGATGCGCTTTGCGCCGAATACGATCAGGATAAAGAGCACGATCAGGATGATTTCCGTAAATCCGAGCGACATGTTATACCTCCTGCGGTTTGTTTTCAGTTCCGGTTCTTTCTGAATGATTCGATTTTATTCTTCAGGGCGGCGAGGGCTTGTTCCGGATCGTCGATGCCGGCGACCGACTGCTCCAGCGGACAGAGCCCGTCGCGTTTCCGGTTCAAGATGCGCGGCACCGGCAGCGTGCAGCCGGAAGTGATGCCGTGCGCTTTCAGAAACTCCGCCGCATCCTCGCTCATGACTTCGCCGTGGACGTGCCGGGCTTTCCCGCAGATGGCGATTGCCGCGGCGGCGCGGCCGACGACTTTGTCGACGATCACGGCATCGGCCATATCGCCTTTCCGGGTTTCGTAGATGGTCAGCAGCGGGCTGACGCCGCCGCCGCTCTCCTGCGCCAGAATCCGGCCGTCCTTCACCAGCACGCACTCGGCCCGGCCGTCCAGAATCATCCTCCGGGCGGCTTCGAGGCCGGGTTCCGGCGCGGAAGCGCAGCCGGCGAACACGCCGGACAGGATGAGCGCGATGGTCGAAAATACAAATTTCACTTTTCTTTCCTCCGGTCGTTGGATGTTTTATTGCCCGGCAGCTTGTCGGCTGCTTCCCGATTGTTGTCCGTCATATCGCCCCCTTTCCATTCAGCACGATCTGCCTTTCGATTTCATGAACGGTCATCGCCTTTCCGGGAGCCGGGCAGACCGCCTGACAGGCGCCGCAGCCGATGCACAGCGCGGCATTCACCGGGCGCGGCGTGCCGTTGGCCCGGAGCGTGATTGCGCCGGTCGGACAGGCGGCCGCGCATTTCCCGCATTTTTCCCCATCCTGAAAGACGATGCAGCTTCGCGGATTGAATTTCGCCTCCGCAATCTTCGTTTTCCGTTTGGCGGCGAGCGTCA
This sequence comes from Victivallis lenta, assembly GCF_009695545.1. Classification (NCBI taxonomy): domain Bacteria; kingdom Pseudomonadati; phylum Lentisphaerota; class Lentisphaeria; order Victivallales; family Victivallaceae; genus Victivallis; species Victivallis lenta. The sequence continues at coordinate 60,838 of NZ_VUNS01000010.1, forward strand.
GCGAACGGATCGCCCCCGTCGGACAGACCTGCGAGCACCGGTTGCAGTCGAATCGGCAGGCGCCGCGCGAGAGATCCAGCGATACCGGACCGTCGCCGCCGGGAGCCGGAACGATGATCTTCGCCGGACAGTTCGCCGTGCAGAGCTGGCACGCCGTGCATCTGGCGGCGAACCGCTCCGCATCCCCCGCGCCGGGCGGCAGGATCAGGAACCGTTTCGCATACTCCGCCAGTTTGCCCATGCCGGTTTTCGCCAGCACCATCCCGGCGGCGACTCCGGCGACCAGCACGCCGCCGTTGATCAGAAACGCCCGGCGCGCCTGATCGACCGGCGGAGTTTTCCGCTCCGGCAGCGCGAACTTCACCGCCTGGAGCCGGCAGGCGGAAACGCAATTCATGCAGCGGACGCAGCGTTCGTTGTCAAGCGTTCCGTTGTGAGGGTCGATGCATCCCGCCGGACAGACCTTCACGCACATGCCGCATTTGACGCACCGGTCGGTCAGGCGCAGCCGGAAAACCCCGTGCTTTGCGATCAGGCCGAGCAAAGTTCCGACCGGGCAGATCGCGGTGTAGTAAATCCGTTTTTTCCAGACGGCGAGGATCACAATCACAATCAGCGGGATCACGCTTCCGGCGGTGAACGAACCGGCGATCCGCCCGAAATTGGAATAGGGATCGAGCAGCAGAAACAGCGCCGTCCAGCCGAACGCCAGCATTCCGAACGCGGTTCCGGCGACGGCGTAGCGGGTTCTGCGGAAATTCGGAACCGCCGTTCCCTTTCGCCGGGAGAGGAAGCCGATCGCATCCTGCAGGATGCCGAACGGGCAAAGCACCGCGCAGTAGAACCGTCCGAACAGAAACGTGAACGCCGCGATTCCGAGCGCGGTCGCGAGTGCCCCGGCGGAAAATGCCGCAAGGCACCTCATCAATGCCGGACCGAACTGCACATGCAGCATTTCTGCAATACCGCCGCCGATTCCGGCAAATGCGGCTCCGCAACCCAGCAGAAAAAACGCGGCGGCGGCGATTCGCAGCGGTTTCCATAACGATTGTCTTTTCATTTTGCTCTCTCCGGGGCGATTCGTTTCCGGCCTTTCCTCCATTCAAGATAACGGTTACAGTTACTCTAAGTCAATGATGCTTTTTCAAAAAATGCGGAAAAATTTATTTGAGCCGGAAAAAACTGATATCCGAGGGAGAATGGATCACCACTCATCCCTCTTGCCGTTCCCGAAGAAGCCGTCGGGGGAGGCGGAAAGGAGTGACCTTCCGGCCCGATTCAGGCATTTTTTTCTTCGCTTTCGGCGGTATTTCCCTTTGCAGCCGTCAACTCCCGGCTCTCTGAATTCAGGGACTCCTTCGCCTTTTTGAATTCATAGGAGGCCCGGCCCATCGCGCGGGCGAGTTCGGGGATGCGTTTTGCGCCGAAGACGATCAGGATAAAGAGTGCGATCAGAATGATTTCCGTAAAACCGAGCGACATGGTGAATTTCTCCTTCTTATGATTACGCTTCGAGATCGTTTCTGACCCGTTTCAGCAGCTCCGGGATGTTGAGCTTCTGCGGACATTTTGCGAGGCAGGCGCCGCAGTTCACGCACGCCGACGCGGGCGCGCCGCGCTGGATCGGCGACATGGAGACCGTGTAGTCGAACAGCGCCTTCTTTTTGTTCTTGTGCAGCAGATAGTTGTTGTAGACGTAAGCGAAAATGTAACCGATCGCCACGTTGTGCGGACACGGAATGCACTGATAGCAGCCGGTGCAGTCGATGTGGCCGGGGGCCTGCCGGAACGCCCTGATCGCCGCTCCGAGCGCCTTGCGTTCATCCGGCGTGAGCATGTTCGGCTTCGCTTTGGAGGCGTAGCGGAGGTTGGCTTCGACATCCGCCATCGAGCCCATGCCGCTGACCGCGACGCTGACCTCCGGGATATCCCACAGGTAGTCGAGCGCCCACTCCACGTCGGGTTTGACAACTCCCGTTGAGCGCAGGGCTTCGCGCATCGCCGGCGGCAGGTTTGCGAGAAATCCGGTGCGGACCGGCTTCATCACGGCCAGTCCCATGCCGTTGGCGGCGGCGTACTTCGGGCCGAGACATCCTGCTTCATATTCATAGTCGAGATAATTGTGCTGGATCAGGCAGAAGTCCCAGGGGGCGGATTCGACCACCTCCTTGAACAGTCCGAGCCGGTCGTGGAACGAAAAGCCCGCGAAACGGATTTTTCCCTGCTCCTTGAGCTTCATGATCCTGTCGATCAGTTTGAACGGGATCACCTTCTCCTTCCAGCCCCGGTGCATGATCATGTGGATGTGGTAGAAGTCGATCACGTCGGTTCCGATCGCCCGGCGGGACTCGTCGAAAAATTTCTCGAAATCCTCCGGCCGCTCCATGATCCACCACGGCGACTTGGAAGTCACGTAGACCCGGTCGCGCCAGTTCCCCTTGAGAGCTTTTCCTGCAACCGCTTCGCTCTGTCCGCCGAGGTAGACCCGGCCGGTGTCGATGTAGTTCACGCCGCCTTCGATTGCGCGACGGATCATGGCGACGCTCTGCGCCGCGTCCACGGTCTTGCCGTCTGCGAGCATCGGCAGCCGCAGGAGGCCGAAGCCGAGCGCGGAGACATTGACGCCGGTGCGCCCCATCGGGCGATACTGCATCTGGGGATTGAAATTCAAAACCGGACCTTGGGGGGGTACGGCGGCACTCTCCGCCGCTTTCAGAACCGCTCCTTTGCCGAACATCGCTCCGGCGGTGGTCATCAACGCCGCTGATTTCAGAAATTCACGTCGGTTCATGGTGTTTCCTTCTTGTTTCTTATGCAGCCAAACCGATCAGGTGCGCCGGATTGCTTCGCACCATCTGGTCAATCGCTTTTTGCGGAATCCCGTCGTCGAGCAGTTCGCGGACGCACTGCCGCATTCCGTCGATCGGATTCGGATTTCCGCGTTGTCCGAGATCGGTCGAAATGAAGCTGCGTTCGGGGATGATTTTGATATAGTTCAGAAATTCTTCACGGCTTTGCCGTTCGAACTGCGGATTGCCGGTGCCGGGACCCCAGAGGCGGGGCAGATAGCAGTACTCCACAAAGGCTCCGAAGTCGACCGCCTGTTTGATCTGGTCCGGCGTCATCTTCCAGATCAGCGAGTTGACGTGGGTGACGACGAACTTTTTCACACCGACCTCCCGCGCTTTTTTCGCCAGAATCAGGCTCTCTCGCGGGGAACTGTGTCCCGATGCGAAAATAATATTCGCCTCAGCGCAGATTTCCATGACCCGGATCACTTCCGGCAGGACTTTGCCCTGCGGGTCAAGCACCGGGATTCCCGGCCCCGGGAGTTTGTCGCATTGATGCTGATAAGCTGCGGAGAGGGTCGGCATCCAGATGCAGCGGCAGAGGCCGCCGGAGGTCTTGACCGCCTGTACCGCCGCATACGCATTGACTTTGTCTCCGTGAACGCGGTTCATGCAGAGGCTTCCGAATACTTCAAAATCCGGGAGCGCCTGCCGGATCAGGTAAGCGCGGTCGTGACAACTCCAGTCGTTCGACTTGTACATGACCGCCCGGTAGCCGGCCTGCTTCGCCTGTTCCGCCAGCGTGAATTCATCGATGCAGCGCGGCCGGGTGTCCGGCGAACAGTGTATGTGAATGTCGCAGATTCCGGACAGCAGCGGATCGATCCTGCTGTTTTTCCGGGGCGCCGTCGTCTTGGCCGCTGCCGCGCCGGCCGTTCCGGCCAACAGCATTGTGCCGCCCGCGATGCCGAGCGTCTTGATAAAATCGCGTCTGTCCATGAATTTTTTCCTTATACGCTCTTTCCGAGCCGGTACGCCTGTTCCGGGTAGTCCGTGTGATTGATCGCGCCGACCGGCCAGACGCCCGGGGCGATGATCTGTCCGGCATCGGTCCAGCCGAGATAGTCCAGCAGCACTTCGTAATGGCTGATGATCGCGCTTTCCTTCTTTCTGGAGTTGTCCGCATACGTCATCATCAGCACCGCCTTCTTCGGAACGTGAATCCGCCCGTTGATCGCATAGAAACGGTCGATCACCGCCTTGATCTGCGCCGAGATGCCGAAATAGTACATCGGCGTCGCAAAAGCCACCAGGTCCGCATCGACAATATGTTTGCGGATGAATTCAAAATCATCCTTGAATACGCATGGGCCGTTCATGCCGCAGCGGTTGCAGCCGATGCAGGGATGCACCTCTTTGAACGCCGCATCGAAACGGACGACTTCGTGTCCGGCCTCCTGCGCTCCCTTGATGAAGTGTTCCGCGAGGGTGTTGGAATTGCCGTTTTTCCGGGGGCTGCCCGTGATGACCAGTATTTTCATTTTGCCGTTTCTTACTCCAGTGTTGGAATTTTGCGCCGATGCCGCGGTCAGCAGGGAGCCGCCGAGAAACGCGGTTCCGGCGGCCGCCGCCGTTACCGCCAGAGATGTTTTGAGAAATTCGCGTCGGTTCATATTGTCACTTCATTTTCATTTCCGGGATCAGCGGTATCTGGTCCAGCAGTTCCAGTTTCCGGACCATGGCCAGCGTCCCTTGTTTGTATTTCTGAAAGTGCGGGGTTTTGATGTGACGCTCATAGGCGGCGCGGTCCGCATAGATCTCGAGGATGGTGATCTGTTCCGGATGCGCCTTGTCCTGCATCGAATACATCATCAGCACGCCCGGTTCGTCCGCCATGGACCGTCTCCCGCATTCAGTCGCAAATACGAGATATTCCGCAAGACGGTCCGGGTCAACGGTGATTCTGGACAGCCGTACAATGCTTTCCTCCGTCACCTTCGCTGTGTTTTCATGTTTCATGTCTTCCCCTTTTTCAGAGGTACGGGCGGCGGTCCCCGGCATCACGGGCGAAAGCAGAATCGCCGCCGCCGGCAGGAGCCATTTCGTCGGAAGACGCCTCATCCTGCCGTCTCCCGTTCATTTGCCGGAGGTCGCCGCTTTGTAGTCGGCGTCGCTGACCGGTTCCAGCCAGGTGTTTTTGTTGGTCGCCGGATTGCATTCGATCGCCAGATGCGAGAACCAGCTGTCCGGTGCGGCTCCGTGCCAGTGATCGACGTCCGGCGGAATCTCCACCACGTCGCCGGGAACCAGACGCCGCGCCGTCTTGCCGCGTTCCTGATAGTAGCCGATTCCGCCGACCGCGATCAGCATTTGACCGCCGGTGTGGCTGTGCCAGTTGTTGCGGCAGCCCGGTTCGAACGTGACATTGGCGACCGGAACGTTCAGGCGGCCGTCTTCCGTCAGGCGGGCGAGATAGGATTTGCCGCTGAAGTATTTTGCGTATGCCGTGTTCTCGCCGCCGCGCGGAAAGGCGCTGACGGTGCTGCTTCTGACGGTTTCCAGAATTTCCGCGACCTGCGCATCGGTGACGCCGTTGTGTTTGCCGATGGCGATGTGGGAGTTCAACTGGCTCTCCACGCTCGGCATCGCGGTGAGCGCGGCGATGGTGGCGATTTCGCGGGTTCTCCAGTCGAGGTTGTCGCGCCCGAAGATGTCGCCGAACAGGTGCGCCTTGAGATATTCGTCGATTGCCGGAGCGAATTCAAAGAGTGCACCCCTGACCGGCGCGCCGCAGAGTTTCGTCTGGTTGGCGGCGCCGAAATCGATGCTTTTTCCCGCCGGAAGCGGGCCTGGCTGCCTGCCTTGTGCATCCCTGATACCCGCTGCTTCCCGCTCTTTCAGCAGAACCATGTAGCAGCCGAGCGCATTCAGGCTGCGCGGGAAACCGCAGTAGGCATAGAGCTGAGTCAGAACCTCCTTGATCTCGTTTACGGTCAGACCGGCGTCAAGCCCTGCCGCCAGCGCGGTTTTCAGTTTCGGCATGTCTCCGCGTGCCGTATATGCGGCGATAGCGACGATTTTCTGTTCCTTTGCGTTCAATGCGTTCATGTTATCATTGGCCTCCGTGTGGTTGACGATGCAGAAAAAAGCGAGCAGAACTCCGAATAAAGCGATTTTTTTCATGGTATTCCTCACTTCCTGACGGTGACGGTTTCATTGGCCCAGTTGGTTATGGCGTCGCCGGAATGCCTGATGCTTCCGCCGGAGAACGCGCGGCCTTTGCCGAATTTCGCTTTCGGAACCGCCTTGCGCATATCCGTTTCGCACCGCGCCATGCCGCCGCCGCCGTGGGTCACGAACGGGATGACGGTTTTTCCGCTGAACTCATAGCTGGAGAGAAACGCCAGCACCGGCGGCGCCATCGTGCTCCACCAGTTCGGCGTGCCGACGAAGATCACCTCGTATTTGCCGAACTCCTTCACTTTCTCCGCCAATTCCGGTTTCACTCCGGCGGCGATCTCTTTTTTCGCCTGATCGACACAGGCGTTATAGTCGGCCGGATACGGCGTGACCGGCTTGATTTCGAAAAGTTCGCCGCCGGTCGCCTTCTGAATCTGCTCCGCCGCGAACCGGGTGTTGCCGCTGTAAGAATAATACGCGATCAGAATCCTTCCCGGTTCCGCCGTCACTTCTGCCGCGGAAGCCCGGTCTTCCGCGGAACATCCGAACATCGAAAACACTGCACCTGCCATCATGCACGCCATTGCTTTTCCGGTCATGTTACTTTTCTCCTTTTGCTGTTTTGATTTTTCCTTCCACGGAATACAGCAGGAAATCGAGACAGTCGATCCGCTCCTGATTCTCGTGAACGGCCCGGAGCAGCGAATTTCTCTGCCGGAGCAGGAGCCGCCGCTGTGCCTGGGTTTTTTTCTCGCGTTCATACGCCAGAAATTGTTCCGTCATTGCCGTATCGCAGCCTGCGTCTTTCAGATTGCGCAGGAGCAGGACGGTCTTTCCGTCAGGTTCAGTCACCCGGTTCACCTCCTTTGGCTGGTTTGGGTTTCCGTTAATCAATATAATGTGAAAGATAATTATAGCAAATACTTTCTTTCTATGGGAGTTGATGCTTGACGGGCATGATTTGGAGGGATATAGTATTTCCCGGACCGGAAGGAGATTGTACCATGGAACTCAGATTGTTACGTTATTTTTTGGCGGTGGCGCGGGAAAACAGCTTCACCAGGGCGGCGAAGTATCTTCATATCACCCAGCCGACCCTTTCACGGCAGCTGATGGATCTGGAAGAGGAACTCGGTCAGAAACTTCTGAACCGCGAAACCCACTACATCACTCTGACGCCGGAGGGGATGCTTCTGCGCAAACGCGCCGAGGAGATTCTGGCGATGGTGCAGAAAACCGAAGCCGAATTCAACTCCATCGGAGAAAATATCGCCGGGGACATCTACATCGGCGGCGGAGAATCGGAAGCGATGAATCTGGTCGCCGACGCGATCACCGAACTCCATGAGGCGTATCCGGACATTCGATACCACATATACACCGGAGTCGCAGGCGACGTCATGGAACGTCTCGACAACGGACTGCTCGACTTCGGCGTTCTGCTTCAGCCGGTCGATATTGCCAGATACGACAGCGTCGCTCTGCCGGCCAAAGATAAATGGGGCGTGCTGATGCGCCGGGATAACCCGCTGGCCGGAAAGGACTCCGTTACGCCGGAAGACCTGAAGGAACTTCCGCTGATCTGTTCGAGGCGCGACCTCCGCAACAAATCCGTCCGGAACCCTTATGCCGAGTGGTTCGGAGGATATTTTGACAAATTGAATGTGGTGGCGGTGCACAATCTGGTCCACAACGCTTCGCTGCTGGTGGAAAGGGGGCTGGGCAATGCGCTCACTCTCGAACCGAAAAATGTGGTGCGCGACAAACTCTGTTTCCGCCCGTTGAATCCGCCGCTGGAATCCGGTTCCAGCATCGTCTGGAAAAAGTATCAGGTCTTTTCCAGAGCCGCCGAAGCCTTTCTCGAGCGGATTCGGGAGAAGTTCGGCGGGCAGGGATAATTTGCCGCTCCCTTTCTCCGGGCGGACGATATGAAATTTTCAACGGGAAGTTGCATTTTTCCCTTTTCTGCTGTATAGTTAGAGAAACTCTAAGGAATCAGAACGCAGGGAGAAGATCTTATGATACCGCCGATTCGCCCGTTCAAACCGTCTTACGACCGTACTCCGAAATATTCCGTCAAGGAGGTGTCGGAGATGACGGGGCTTTCCTCCTATACGATCCGCTATTATGACAATGCCGGGCTGATTCCCGGCCTGGACCGGACCGAAGGGAACGCACGGCTGTTCTCCGACTACGCGGTAAGCTGGCTGCATCTGGTGCACTGCCTGCGCACGACCGGGCTGCCGGTGGAGCAGGTCCGGCACTATATCCGGTTGTGCCAGAAAGGGGACTCCACCATCCGCGAGCGCGGCGAAATGATCTTCCGGCAGAAAAAAGTGCTCCAGCAGCAGATCAGGGAGCTGCAGCGGCAGATGGAGGTCCTGAAGTACAAGGAGAATTACTACAAGGAGAAGATCAGAAATCCGGAAAACGACTACTGCAATCCGCGCACCCATGTCATCGTGCAGGAGCCTGCCGTTACGCCGGAATAAGTGATTTGCAGATAAATTGGTGATTGTCAAATGGATCATGCGGTTATCATCAGAGAATATATGCCTGACGACAAAAGAAGGGTGATGAATCTGATCCGGCTGAATACGCCCGAGTACTTTGCCCCGGAAGAGGAAGCGGATCTGAGTGAATATCTGGATCGCTGGAGAGAGCTTTATTATGTGCTGGAAACAGGTGGGGAAATCGTGGGGTGCGGGGGAATCAATTTTGCGGATCATCACACGACGGGAAAGATCAGCTGGGACATCATTCATCCCGCCTGGCAGAGAAAATCCCTGGGCACTCGTCTGCTTCAATTCAGGCTCGAAAAACTCAAATCCATCGCCGGCATCCGGAGAATTACAGTCCGGACTTCGCAGGCGGCTTACCGTTTTTATCAGAAGCGGGGTTTCGTATTGAATGAGATAAAAAAGGATTACTGGGCCGACGGACTTGATCTGTACGGCATGGAATACAAAGGCAATGTTTTGCCGTCTCGGGAGTGAAGCATGAAAAGCGGAACATGGTTGCCGCACAACCATGTCCTGCAATGGGATTGATATTCCCGGCTGTTTTCAGTTCCCGCGGCGGACTGCGGAAACGCCTTCCAGATCCAGCGCGACGTGATCGAATCCGGCATCCTGAAGCACGGGAACGATGACGTCGCGCTTCATCATAACCGGAATGAAACTGTTTTCATCGGTTCTGATCCGGGCGGTTTTTCCTTCCGCCACGATTTGAATGAACCGGTTCCGCGCAAAGAGTTTCTGTATCACTGTCTTTGCCTCCTTCAGTCTTTCCGGCTGAATCCTTTCCATCGGAAAGCTCTCCTTTCGCACCGTTTCAGATCTGGAGTCCGGCGCGGTAAGCCTCTTCCCATACCGGCTGTTCCCGGACTTCGCCTTTTTCGTAAACGCCGAGTCCGCAGATCATTCCGGCTTCGACGGAGCCTTCGTAGCAGTCGAGGAAACCGCGCAGGGCTTCGATCGTCCCCTTCAGCATCTCCCGATTGGTGTCGGCCATCGTCATGATGTAGTAGTATTTCTTGTCCGTCAGGCGCGGAAAGATCGCGACAGTGCGGTCGAGCAACGCCTTGAGCTGGGCGCACATGGTGTAGAAGTAGACCGGCGTGGCCAGCACGATCACGTCCGCCGCAAGCATTTTTTCCAGAATCTCCGGCGCGTCGTCCTGTTGCGGACATTTTCCATTCCGGCAGGCGTAACAGGCGGTGCAATACCCGATCTTCTTTTCGGCGAGGCGGATTTTCTCCACCTGATGACCGGCTTTGCCGGCGCCTTCGGCGAACCGGTCGCAAAGCAGATCGGAGTTGCCGTTCCTGCGGGGACTGGAGGATAGAATCAATACTTTTTTACCCATAATGCGTTTTCTCCATTTTTTTTTGACAGCCCCCGGTCTCCGGCCTGCACTGAGAGCCGGAAGCTGCACTGGTGCTGTTATTTCAGATTTTTTGTTTTCTTCATTACTTTCATCGTCCGTTTCAGAGGGGATGAAATTCTGTTTCTCTGCCGTTCAATGTAATCGTTAGAGCAACTGTAGTTCAACGGCAGTTTCGCAAAGAAATGAAAAAAATATGGTTCTGCGCTCAAAAAATGGTGAAAATGATTTCTGCTGAAACGGAAAAATGAAGCCGGAACGGATTTTGCGGAAATTTTTCAGGAAAAATTCGGCATCTCTCTTGAAATATTTCTATATAGTAATATGTTATATGGGAGAGCATATCAGTGAATCAAGCCGGGGACGCATATGGCGGATAGAAAAATAGGCATGCAGATCACCCTGATCAAACAGCATCTTGGCCGTTTGCTGGACAAAATGCTGTTTGATCAGGGCATTCACGAGTTCAACGGTCCGCAGGGGCGTATTCTGTATGTCTTGTGGAATCACGACTTCATCTCCATTCAGGAGCTGGCGACGGGGACCGGTCTGGCCAATACCACGCTGACCAGTATGCTCGACCGCATGGAACAGAAACAGCTGATCCGGCGGACGCCGGACTCCAATGACCGCCGGAAGCATCTGATTGCCCTGACCCCGAAGGCGCGTTCTCTGGAGAAGGAATATCGGGCGGTGACCGACCGGATGACTGAATTGACGTATCAGGGGTTTACCGTCGAAGAGATTACGCGGCTGGAGGAGTTTCTGGAACGGGTGCTGGATAACGTGCGCGGCGCGGAGATGAGCCGGAAGAAATGAAACGTGGAAATTTCCGGGACGGTGCATTGCCGTGCTCCCGGTTAATATCCCAGACAATTGACAGGAGATGGAAAATGAACAAGACTGAACTCACCCGGACCGTAAAAGAGATGATTGCCGCCCCTTCCTGCTGTCAGGAGCTCAAGGCCGCCGGACAGAATTACCTGAATGCGCTCGGCACCGATGCGGAAAAAGCGGCGGCAGCGGCACTGCTGCAGGAAATCAGGGAGGATGTCTGCACGCTTGACCAGACGATTCCTTTCTTCGAATCGGAGCTCGGTGCGCAGATTTTCGGAGCGGAGCGCGCCGAAGCCATGGCGGCGCACGCACGCGAAATCAAGGAGCAGGGGGCCAAGTGGTGCGATTGCCCGGCTTGCGCGGCCGGGGTGAAAATCCTCGAAAACGCTTCTGCGCTGGTCTGATCTCTTTCCCGGGCAGGGGAGGGGAGCCCGGGGAGCTGCGGCAGATGTGTGCGCTCCCCGGATGCGGAAAAAGTTCTCCGGGAGCAGCCCGGGCCGAGGCTGGAAAACCGGGAGCCCGCCGGCTTGACGGCGGGCTTGTGAAGTCGCTCCGGCCGCCCGGCTCCTCCTACCGGCGGCTGCGGAGCTGCCGAAGCATCTTCAGATCCTTGAACATCAGGACGAAGGTGGCCAGGGAGTGGTTGCAGTGACGGAGAACCCGGTTTTGCGGCTGCGCCTCCGCTTTGCCGTAGAGCCGCTGCTGCACGAAGTACTGGAAAGCGTCGCCGAATTCCCGGCGCAGGCCGTTCGGCAGGTCGTACCTGCGGCGGTTGGCTTCGAAGATTCCGCGGCCGAGCTCCCTTGCGATCCGGAGCGGCGGCACGTCCGGAGCGATGCGGAGCACGCCGCCGGAAGGACCGTTCGAAACCCAGGAGGAGCCTCCCTGTCCGCTCGGGAGCAGGTCGATCCGGTCGATCTCTTTTGTGAGGAGTCCGCGTGTTTCAAGCTGCATCATCAGCCGGTAGCTTTCCGTGATGACCGCCTCCGCCTCTCTGGTCCACTCGTCGTTCAGGCGGTTGCCGAAGTTTGACAGCAGTTTGACCGTGTGCCGGCTCCGCTGCTGCAGGACAGGCTCGTTGACCGGCGGGTCGAAGCTCAGGAAGCCGCGCTGCCGCCGGGCCCGGGGGATGCGCGGTTCCGCCGTGGAGACGGCCGTCCGCACGATATCGTTTTTTTCCGGCGCAGGGGAGGCCTCGGCCGGCGGAGCCGGTTTCGGGGCGGCGACGGCCGCCGGGACGGGCACGGATCCGGTCTGGGATTCCGGAATCGGAGCGGCCGGTCTGCTCTCCGGCGGTGTCGCCGCCGGAGAAGAGAAACGGACCGCCAGTTCCGGCACCCTCTCTTTCTCCGCTTCTTCCTGCGGCGGCAACTCCGTTGCCGCCGGTTCCGGCGGAAGTTCCAGCGGAGTCGGCTCGAACCGCATCATGCGGAGCGCCAGCAGGACCGCGGCCGCAAGGCCGGCCGCCAGAAGGATTCCGCCGACCCAGAAAAGAAAAACGCGCCGGTGCCGTTTGCGCCGGAACTCCGGCGGCTCAAGTTCCCGCAGGGTGACCGGCGGCCGGTTCTGCAGCCCCTCCAGCAGCGTGGCGAGAAAGTCGCGCACTTCAAGCCAGCTCCCCGGCCGGTTGGCCGGATTCTTGTCGATCAGTTTTTCGACGAAGGCGACCAGCGCCGGATCAAGGTCCGGATTGCGCTCCGCCAGCGGCCGGGGGAGGCTGAAAAGGTGTTGTTCAAGAACCTTCTGCGGACTGCCGACGAACGGCGGAGAACCGCAGAGCAGCTCGTACAGCATGATGCCGAAGCTGTAAAGGTCGCTCCTGACACCGACGTCGGCGGTTTCGCCCCGGATTACTTCGGGGGCCGCGTAAAGCGGCGTCGCCATGATGTCGTCGCCGGTGTTGCTGCCGCTGACCCGGGCCAGCCCGAGGTCGGTCAGTTTCAGCTCGCCGGTCTCCTCGGAGATCAGCAGATTGCCGGGCTTGATGTCGCCGTGGGTCATCTTGTGGACGGTCCATGCGTAATCAAGCGCCTCGGCCAGTTCGATCGAAAGCCGGAAGATGAGTTCGAAGGTCAGCAGCTCCGGCGAATTGCGGCGCACATCCTCAAGCGACGGCCCGATCACGAGCTCCATTGCAAAATAGTAATATCCCTCCGGCGTCGCTCCGGCATCGTAGGCCTGAACGATGTACGGGTGGTCGAGCCGCGCGGCAAGCCGGGCTTCCCGCAGGAAGCTCTCCACATAACCGGGCTCGGCCGCCAGCTCCGGCAGCAGGATTTTGAAGGCGACCTGGCGGCCGAGCGACTGCTGCTCGGCCAGGTAGACCACGCCGTTGTTGCCCCGGCCGAGCTCGGACTCGACACGGTAACCGGCCAGGATGGTTCCCGGCGGGATCTGTACGCATTCCAACGGCATGGCTGTTGTGTTTCCGTCAGCGCGCGGCGGCGGCTTTCAGGCGCTCAAGCTCCGCTCCCTGCCGGTCGATGTCGGCAATGAGCTGTTTGAGGTTCTCCTTCATGCTCCGGACCGCGAGCTGGGTGTTGACCCGTTTCGTCGTTCCCTTGCAGTAGAAGCATTCCCGCTTGCCGGTGCCTTTGCAGGCCGCGCACTGGCCGGAACCGTCGCAGCGCGTGCAGGGCTGATCGACCGATTCGAACTTCTTGCCGACGAGCTTCGTGGCTTTCATGACTCCGGTACCGTTGCAGGACGGGCATTTGCCGGGATTGCGGACGCAGCTCTGGCACGGGACCGTACCCTGCCTGCCGCACTCTTCGCACGGCTCTTCGGTGCCGGCCCGGACCTTCTCCTTGTCGGCCGCCAGGGCAAGCGTGGAATCCGCGAGATCCTGCGCCTTCAGGGCGATCGCGGCGGCATAGACCGCGGCGATCCGGGTTTCCTCGGAACCGGCGAGCCCGACCGGGAGTCTGAAGTCGGCCACGGCGCCGATGTCGGCAGGCACGAGAGCCGGAGCATTCACGATCCGGGCGGCGACGGCTTTGAGCTCATTGAGCTGATCCTGATCCTTCTGCATGCGCCGGAGCGTTTCGGCCCATGCGTCGGCAAGTTTCTTCTGGTTTTCTTCGGTCGCATACGGCTTCCAGGCGGTGTTCTCCTTCAGCGCGGCGGTGAAGGCTTCGAGCGTGCGGTAGTCGGTCGCGGCGGTCGCTTCGTCGATGGCGACCTTGATCATCTCGTCGGCGAGCCGTCTGGCGTCGGCGAGGTTCGCGGCCTGCGGATGCTGTTCGATCGCGGCCGCGAGCGCGGTGACGCCGTCCGCGTTGATCGATGCCGCGGCGACGTCCATCTTCCGTTCGAGCTCCATCGTGTCCGGAATTCTCATGCCGATCATGGCGGCGGCCCCGAGCACGGCGAGGACGACAAGGACAATGATAATGGCGGAAAGCGGATTTTTCTTCTTCTCCGCTGGCTGATTCGTCTGCTTGTTCATGATCCGGATTCCTTACTTATTGCTGCCGGTGTAGTAGCGGATGCAGGCCGAAAGCGCGCGGGTGAACCGGCCCGCTTCGGGGTCGTTCTCCTCCCGGGCCAGCATGCTGCGGCCGTGCGTGGTCTTTTTCAGCACTTCGGCCGGGACGGTTTCGGCTTTCGGCTGTTCGGCCGGAGCCGCTTCTCCGGCGACGGCCGGAATTGCCGCCAGCGCGGCTGCGCACAATAAACTCAGGCAAATCTGTTTTTTCATATCGACAGGTTCCTCCATATGGTATGGAAGTAATCTAGCATGGTGTCGCCGATTTTGCAAATTCCGGGACTGATAAAAAAAGCCGCCCGCGGCAGACGGGCGGCCCGGAACTGTGCGGAGCGGTTATTCCAGTTCGATGCCGGTGATCTGGAATGTGATCGCCGGGCGCGGATACCGGAAGCGGCGGTTGCTGCCGTTGTAAAGGAAGAATTCGCCGCGCAGCTGTCTGCCCTTCATCTTGTCGAGGCCCATCTGCGGGAGCGGAATGCGGATTTTCCGCCACTCCGGCCCGTCGCCGCCGACCGTGACCGACTTGCGGAGCGCGCTTTCCCAATCCTTTTCGGCCACGGCGAGGTCGAGCGCGCCCGCCGTCGGCGTTTTGAGCCAGAAGGTCAGGTAATGATATTCGCGGCCGTCCCACGGGGAGGGATCGAATTTCACGAAGGTGTAGGGAGCCTCCTGCCCGGATGCCTTCGGGAAGGTGATTTCCCGCACCCGGCCGGTCGAACCGTCGGGAAGCACGGCCGTTTTATCCGACTGTACCGGCAGGGGAGCGCCTTTGACCGTATTGCCGCCTTTGCTCCAGACGCCCGGCTTCGCCGCCGTGTCGATCGCGAGCGGCGCGGGATTCGCTCTCTCCCCGGTTGCGGCGATGAGAACCGGCACCGGCGTTTTGCTCGGGTCGAAGTTGATCGTGTTCGCGTCGGGACAGGAGGCGGAGAGGAAGTCCATCGTTTTGATCTCCTTCTCCGGAAACGGGTTTTCCCACGCGGCGACATAAGTGCCGACCTCCTTCGACAGATTCGGGCGCAGAATGCCCGGCATCGCGTTGGAGAGATAGCCGCAGTTCCACCAGTCTCCGATGTTGACGCCCGGAATCAGCGGATAGTCGACGGTGCTTCCGTCCGCATAGTGCATGCGGTAGCGGCCCGCTTCGGCGCCGTCCCATGCGGCGGTGTGCAGGAAGAAGAGGCGGCTGAATCTGCCGTTGACCGGGATGCCGCGCGCCGCGTCCGGGAAATTCGGGCGTTCGGTGCCGCGGAGGACGATGCAGCTTTTGCCGCCGTTCTTCGCCGGATCGATGATTTCGAACAGCACGCCGGCGGCCTTCTGCCGGCCGAGCGGCATGTTGCGGAAGTCGTTGCTGCCCTGATCGGTCCAGCCGCCCTTGCCGTCGTTGTCGGCTTCGTCGGTGAAGCTGCGGTTCGCATGTCCGGTCAGGTCGAGCGGAACGAGGTTCTTTTCGACTGCCGGAAAACTGCCGTCCTGATTGGCCGCGAGCGGCTCGATTTTGTCGAAACGTCCGGTTCCGAGCACGTATTCGAGCACGTTGCGCAGGTAGGTCGATGCCGAGCTCTCCTTGCCCCAGAGCGCGATCGCGTTGAGCTGCGTCCAGAAGATGGCGCCCTTGCCGACGGCCGCTTCGAGGATCGCGGTCTCGATGCTGCGTCCGCCGAGCATCGGCCCCTTGACGGCCAGCGCATTGACCGAGAACGGCGCGATGCCGCCCGAGATCACGAAGCCGTCCTTTGCCCCGCTCCAGGTGTCGAAATTCTTCTGAGAGAGCCCTTTGAATACCGGATGGGCCGGGTGGACGAGGTCGACGAACGTGTTGCTGCTCGTCAGGACGGCCATATCGTTGACGGCAGGGCCGGTGACGTAGCTTTGTTCCAGCACGAGCAGCGTTCCGCCCTGCCGCACCCAGTCGAAGAGGGCCTTGCGGTCGATTTTCATCGGTTCGGCGTTTTCTTCCGCCGCCGGGATGATTGCGACATCCGCCTTGCCGGGTGACGCGCTGCCGGGGACGATTGCGAAGGGGATTCCCAGCTGTTTCAGGACCGCCCCGGTCCGGCCGGCGTCTTCGCGGCTGCCCGTGTCGAGGACGACGACCCGTTTGGCGGTCCTGACCGGAACCGTCAGGATCGCCGGGTCCTGCACGAAACAGTCGTAGAAGTTCCGGCTGATCTCTCTGCCGTTCACTTTCAGCACGAGACGGAGCTGAGCGTCGCCGCGGACGCCGTCCGGCACCCGGAAGCGGACCGGCGCGGTCGCGACCCTGAACGGTTCTGCGGCCGGCGTCGGGAAGGTTCCGGCCGGAAGCTCCCGCCCGTCGGCGGTGACGCAGGTCAGTTCGGCCGTTCCGGCCGGCACCGGCCGGTCCGTGCTGTCGGCGATGTAGAGCGTGAAGTCGTTCTCGCGGCCGGAAAAGAGCCCGCGCGGCATGATCGACTGCTCATCGCGCAGGCCGACCAGAACCGGCTGATTCCAGAGGGTCGCGGCCTTGAGCCGGTAGCCGTGGAACCACGGCGCGAAGCCGTCGATCCGCTCATCCTGGCGCATGAGTTCGAGCAGCCGTTTGCCGTAAACCTCCTTGGCGTAATCCATTGAACCGGGCTGCAGCGCTTTGGCCAGGCCGATCGTGCCGGAGTAGCCGATTCCGTTCGGCTCGCCCCAGCTGGTCGGTTTGGCGGCGTATTTCGCATACTGTTTCATGTCGTTCGGCCGGAAGCTCCGGTCGGTCATGCCGCCCCAGGAGAAGCCGACGCACTCCCAGATGATGTACGGCATCGGGAGCCGGCTGCCGTCGATCTTGTAATCCCGGAGCGAGCCGTTGTACATCGTATCGAAGTTCCGGTTCCAGATGGTCCACGGGCTGCCGCCGTTGCCGATGTAGCTGTGCAGATCGAGGAAGTCGGTCGTCCTCGGGTCGCGCCCGTAGCTGGTCCAGCTGGCGGAGCCGGAGAACGACCCGGCCGGCCGCTTCTGCTTGTCGAAGGCGCGGACGAGTTCGACCTGCCGGTCGAGCTGCCGCTGCACGGACGGGTTGTCGCGGTGCACGACCTCGTTGCCGCACGACCACAGGACGACCGACGGATGGTTGTAGTCGCGCACGAGCCACTCTTCGAGTTCAACCGGATTGCGTTTCGAGAATTCGGGTTCGTCGATGAAATTCGTGAAGCACCAGCCCCACTCGTCGTAGATCATGAGGCCGATTTCGTCGGCATACCGGTAAAGTTCCGGCAGCGCCGGCATGTGGGCGTTGCGGATGATGTTGTATCCGAGGCTCTTGAAACCCTGCAGCTTGTCGATGAGGTGCTTCCGGTTCGCTTCTTCGTCGCCGAGGCCGCCGAAATTGACCGAGCGGAGATTTTCACCGAAAAGGTAGATGCGCCTGCCGTTCAGATGGAATTTGCCGTTCCGGATCGTGAAGTCGCGGAAGCCGAACCGCTCCGAACGGGCCGTGAGCGGTCTGCCGTCCTGCAGCAGATAGAGGGTCGCATAGTAGAGGAACGGGTTGCCGGGCTCCCATCTGACCGGGTCCTTCAGCCTGACGGAGATGCTGCCGGCGTTCCTGCCGGGCCTGAGCCGGAGCGTTTCGGGCGCGGCGGCGGCATTGAGCTTGTTCGGCCCGGTTTTCAGCGCGGTGGTGACCGCGGCGCCGATTTCGACGTCGACCGGCCTGTCGGCCGGATTTTCGATCCGGTAATCAAGCTCGACCGTGTCGTCGGCGAGATGCGGGGTGACCAGCAGCCGCTCGATGCGGACCGGCGTCGTGAAGACAAGATCGACATCCTGCCAGATGCCGCCCTTGATGTTGCTGACGCTCCACTGGGAACCGTAGGTGCGGGCGCCGAGCCGGATTTTGCTCCGGGCCGGCCCGAAGTCGGAGAAAACCTGCAGGGCGAGAAGGTTTTTTCCGGGCTTCAGGAACCGGGTGATGTCGATCTCCCACGGAACGAAGTCGCCGTGGTGGCTGCCGGCCTTTTCGCCGTTGACCCAGAGCGTGGCTTCGTAGCCGACGGTTCCGAACCGCAGCAGGACCGCCTTGTTCCTGAGTTCGGCGGCGGTGAGGTCGATGGTTTTGCGGTACCAGCCTTTTACATAGGGCTCGTCCTCTTTATAGATCTTCGGGTATTTCCGGTACCAGTTGAGCGGAACGGCGATTTTGTCCCACTTCGAATCGTCGAAACCGGGCTTCTCGCAGCCTTTGCCGGCATCGGTTCCGGCCGGAAACGGCGTGGCGGAGCGTTCAAGCCCCGAGCAGAGCCATTCTCCGTTCAGCGAACGGACGGCGGCGAAGCGGCCGCTGTCGATCTCCGGGCCGCCGGGCGGGGTGAAGCGGACCTTGTCCGGCCCGATCGTCGTGCCGGCCGGGGCGATCGGCTCCGGCGGCGGATTGAACGGCGGAATATCCGCTGCGGCTGCCGCGGCCAGCGTGAACACGGCCGCTCCGGCTGCGAGAAAAGTCCTGATCATACGCTTCTTCTGCTCCTTGAACTGCTGGGTTATTTCGTTTCGGCTTCTATAATTATAGTGTCCTTCATCACGGAAAGCAATGGGATTTCCGGTGCATTCATGGTACTTTCGGGGCTGCCGGAAGAATTGATCAGCAAATGGAGATAGGCACGGTCTTCCTGACTCTGGCGCAGCGTCCTTCGATCAGGTCGATGAGGCCGCTGATCGCTTCGCTGCCGATTCTCTGGTCGTTCATCAGCGCGCGGCGGTGCGGATAAGGCAGGACCTCCGTGCGTGAGGCGGAGTCGAGCAGAACCCAGCGTTTCGACTCCGGAGCCATCCCCAGCTCTCTGAGCGCATGGGACGCGCCGATCGCCATCAGCGCGCTGGCGGAGATGATCGAATCGAATTCACGCGAGGCGGCCTGCCGCAGCACCTGCCTGTAGGTGTCATTCTGCGAAAAGAGTCCGTGGGTCGTGAAGAGCGTTGCGGCCGTGCCGCGGATTCCCGCCTCGATGCCGGCGGTCATGAGCTCGACGACCGAATTCTCCTCGGGGCCGGCGAGATAGAGGATGCTCCGGGCGCCGTCGGCGATCAGGTCGCGCGTCATTTGTTCCGAATTCTCCCGGTAGTCGGCGGCGACGAAGCTGATCGCCTCGTCGCTGTCCCGGTGCGGAAAGCTCGTGATGAAGAGGTGCGGCGCGCCGTAGGCGATCAGCTCCTCGTAGCAGCGGTCGGAGCGGTGCGCGCCCCAGATCAGCAGCCCGTCGAGGCTGCCCGCCCGGAACAGATTCAGATAACGGCTCTCCTTTTTAAGTTCGGGGTCGTTGAATTGGAGCAGGAGGTTGTAGCCGCTTTCGAGCAGCGGCCGCTCAAGTCCGGCCAGCATATTCACGAAGTGATTGTCGGCGAAGGCGTTGTCTCCGTCGGTCTGCGACGGGATCAGGAGCCCGATGATGCCGGACTTCTTCTGGAACAGCCGCTGCGCGTTGACGTTGGGCACGTAATTGAGCGTACGCGCCGCCTCGAGGACCCGCTGCCGGGTCTCCTCCTGAATTTTGAAGTCGCTGCGGTTGTTCAGCACCTTCGATACCGTGCAGGTCGAGAGCCCCACGTAACGCGCCAGGTCCCGGATGCTGCAGCTTGCCTTTCTGCCGTTCATGGTGACCGTAGATTCCTTTCCGGATGGTTGAATCCGATTAACATGTTAAGAGGAATTATACCGTAAATACCTTCCATTGTCAATACTGCAAAGGGGAAAAATGCGGAATTTTTCGCGGTTTTCCGGATTCCCCGGCGGGTTCCGGTTGACAAAGCCGGTCCGGCGCGGTATATTTAAATATCGGTTATGCGGAGCCCCGCGGTCGCGCGGAGGCCTTTTCACACAACAGCAGTCAGGAAATATGAAAGAAAAACGGAAAAAGAGTAAGATCAGCGAGGATCCTGGACCCCGATGGCGTGAAGCCGTGCCGGGCGCTCTTTCTTTCGTGTTTTCCCGCTGACGCTTTCCGGCAAAGAACGCCCCACCGATTCCGTTCCGCTTCCGGCGGGGACGGAGGCGGTCCATGCGCGGTTTCACGCCTGCAAATTCGGGTTCGACGGATCAGGTTTCCGGAAGTCGCTTCCGGCAATGTTGAAACCTTCAAAGACAGGATGGATTGCCCATGTTCAGATGTTACGATCTGGTGGACGGCCGCGTGCAGAGCTGCCCGGAGGGACAACTCGGCATCATTCAGGTTTACAGCGCTCCGACCGAGGAGGAGAAGCGCTATCTCGTCGATCAGTGCGGAATCGACGAGCACACGCTCATCTCTTCGCTCGACGAGGATGAGATTTCGCGTGTGGAGTACGAGCACAATCACATTGCGGTCATTCTGAAACGGCCGCGCAATTTTCAGGTCGACCGGACGATGGCCTTCAAGGTGTCGTCGATCGGGGCGTTTCTGTTCAAGGACCGCATCATCGTGCTGCAGGCCGAGCCGATGCCGCTTTTCGAGCACGGCCGCATGCCGCTGCGCGGAAACACGATCCAGGGGGTGCTGCTGCGGCTGCTGCATCATTCGACCCATCACTTTCTGCAGCATCTGCGGATCATCCGCAACATCTCGGATGAAATCGAGAACAAGATCGAGTTCGCAGTGACGAACAAGTCGCTCGTGAACATGTTTTCGCTGTTGAAGAGCCTGACCTATTACGAGAGCGCCACGAGCGCGAACCAGTTGCTGCTCATCAAGCTGCGGAACGATGCGAACAAGATCGGCTTCAACGAGGAGGAGATCGATTTTCTCGACGACATCACCGTCGAAAACAAGCAGTGCGACAACCTCGCCGGCATTTATGCGGGGATTCTGACCGGCATGTCCGACGCGCGCGTGTCGGTGGTCAGCAACAACCTCGCCGGGATCATGAAATATCTGGCGATCATCAACGTGGTGTTCATGCCGCTGACGGTCATCACCGGGCTCGGCGGCATGTCGGAGTTCACGATGATGACCGAAGGCATCTGGTGGCCGCATGCGTACAGCGCGCTCGTGCTGGTCATGGTCGTGATCGGCTATGTGACCTATCTCCTGGTCAAACAGATCGGCATGCGCGACAACGGAAGGAGGCGGTGATGAGCACGGCAGTTAAAAAGACGAAGTACCGCGCTTCGGCGAGCAGCCGCGGGCGCGAGCGGCTCCAGCGGGTGAACCGCCGCTTCGACCTCTGCGCCGGAATTCTGGCGCTGCTGATCGTGATCGCGATGATCGCGAGCTTCCGGCAGACCTACGAGCTCGGCGCGAACCGGCCGGAGGGGTTTGCTACCTGGTTCCTTCTGTTTCTGGCCTATCTGCCGCTTGAGATCGTCGGCCTGGTCTCCTGGCTGTTCGGCCTGCAGGATTCGGCGCTGGTCCATATGCTCGTCGAACGGCACCAGGCGCTGGCGCTCGGCGTATTCGACCTGGCGATGCTGGCAGCGGTCTGGAGCGCGATCCGCTTCTATTTCGGCCGCCGCTACGGCGTGAACTGGGTGCGGACGGCGACGACTTTCCTGACCATTCTCGCAGTCTGGGGGGGATTTCAGCTCTGCTGCATGGCTGCGGTCGTCATCTGGTCGAAGGGCGGCTTTTCGCCGCTGCACAGACACCTGCGCCGCGAGACGGAGCCCGAACGGGTGATCATCGTGAAGCCGGATGCGGAAAAAGTGCCGGAAGAGGCGCCGATGCCGAAAAATCCATAGAAAATCTTTCCTTGTCCATTGGCTATCCCGCGATTTGCGTCTATATTGAGACAACCAATTCGGGAGGACAGACGATGCAGTGCAAGGTAACGACCTCGCTTGAGAAGATTTTTGACGATGCCGGTTCTCCGGTGTTTCCGGTCATCGAACGGGATGTCGCGGCGAAGGGGGAAGTGTACTCCTTCCAGATCGTCCTGACCGGGGAGCCGGGCTGGTACCGGGTTGTGCTCGACGGAGCGCTCAACGCCCGGATACGGACGGTCGATTCGGTTCCGGTCCGCCTTGCCGCGGACAATGAGGAACCGTATTTTCTGCGGACGGCGCCGGGGCTCTACCCGGATCTCCTGAACCGTCTCGAGGACGGCGACAGCTTCCGGATTCTTCCGCGCCAGCCGCGCGTACTCTGGGTGACGGTCCCGGTGCCGGAGGATTGCGTGCCGGGCGAATATGAACTCGGCTTTTCGTTTTTCTCCAGGCAGGGGGAAGAGCTGTGCGCCCGGTGCGTGTTCACGCTTCAGACGGTCGATGTCACGCTGCCGCCGCAGGAACTGATCCGCTACGAGTGGTTCCATTCCGACTGCCTCGCCGCGTATTACGGCGTGGAAAGCTGGAGCGAAAAACACTGGGAGATCCTCGAAGCTTTCGCCCGGAATGCGGTTCGTCACGGAATCAACGCGCTTTACACGCCGCTCTGGACGCCGCCGCTCGACACCGAAGTCGGCGCCGAACGGCCGACCTGCCAGCTGCTGGAGATCGGCTACGATCCGGCAACCGGCGGTTACACCTTCAATTTCGATCGGCTCGGGCGCTTTCTCGAGATGGGAAAACGGCTTGGTTTCCGCCGCTTCGGCATGAGCCATCTGTTCACGCAGTGGGGGGCGCGTTTCACGCCGAAGATCGTCTGCACGCTGCCGGACGGCAGTGAAGTGAAGCGTTTCGGCTGGCATGTCAGCTCGGAGGACCCGTCCTATGCGGAGTTCCTGAAGGCACTGATGCCGGGGCTGCTCGCGTTCCTGTGCGGGAACGGGGCAGGGGAGATGTGCTTCTTCTCCGTCTCCGACGAGCCGTCAATGGAGCATTTCGACAGCTACAGGCGGGCCGTGGAGCTTGTGACGCCGCTGCTGGAGGGACTCCCGACCATCGAGGCGCTTTCCAACTACGATTTTTACGAACGCGGCCTTGTGAAGCACCCGGTCCCGGCGAACAACCACATCGAGCCCTTCGTCGGCAACGTCGCCGGGTTGTGGAGCTACTACTGCTGCGGACAGCAGCACCTGGTTCCGAACCGGATGATTGCGATGCCGTCGGCGCGGAACCGGATCATGGGGACGCTCTGTTACGTTTACGATCTGGCCGGTTTCCTGCAGTGGGGGTTCAACTTCTACTATTCGCAGTATTCGCGGCGGTTCATCGACCCGTTCGCCTGCACCGATGCCGGCGGGGCGTTTCCGGCCGGAGACCCGTTCATCGTGTATCCGGGGGAGAACGGCGAACCGCTCGACTCGATCCGCCACGAGGTGTTCGCGGACGGGCTGCAGGATCTCCGCGCATTGCGGCTGCTTGAGAAGAAGATCGGCCGGGAGCGGACGCTGGCTTTCCTTCGGGAAGGGCGCGGCGAGGCGTTCAGCATGACCGATTATCCGCGCGACGCGGAGTTCCTGAACCGCCTGCGGCCGCGGATTTACGCCGCGTTGACCGGAGCTTGAGGAATAAAACGGGATTTTTTTTCAATTTTCTGCTTGAAAAAAATAAATTCCGGAGCATATTATATAACATGATGCGCTCATAGCTCAGTTGGTAGAGCAAGTGACTCTTAATCACTGGGTCCTGGGTTCGAGTCCCCGTGAGCGCACCATTTTTTTGTCCTGAAAATGCCTCCGCAGGTGCTGCAAAGTACCGCCGGGGCATTTTTTTTATTCCCGGAAGATTTCTCTTCGGCTGTGAACGATACCGAAATGAATCTGGCGCGGGAGAGGGCCCGCGGCGCCTTCTGCCGGAACAACCTCAAATAGTCGATGCAGGGACAGATCATCTATGCTGATGCGTACGACGGCTGCTGCGTCGTCCAGCTGCCGACCGGCGGTCGCGGCACCTGCTGGCGGACGCTCTGCTACGGCGACTTAGGCCTCTCCCGCAATGCGGGAGTCTTCCCGGAGAAGATGCTGCAGTGCCCGTCGTCGAATTGCTTCGACAGGGACTCCAGTGGTTCAAGTGGTATCCCATGAAGGAACAATTCGAACTGCTTTTATTACGTTTTTCCATTAAAAATAATACTCGGAAAGCTTCTTTTAAAAATAAAAGGAGCTCAGGAAATGGCAGAAATTAAACTTGATCCCCTAAATGTGCGGAAATACGAAAAGCGTAATCAACAGGTGATGTCCGATTCGTTGAAGGAGCTTGGGGCCGGGCAGTCGATCCTGATCGATGCTGCCGACACCATCGTTGCCGGGAATGGAGTATTGGAGCAGGCTGAATAGCTCGGCATTCCGAGGTTCCGCCGAGGAGTTGCTCGAAAAGCACAATTACGTCGTGCTCTACTTCGACAATAATGCGGACCGGCTCCTGGCGTTTCTCTTGTTCGATATTCACACCGTTCGCGATTCCTGAGCGGCCCGGTTAGGCACATCGGGGCATTGGCCGGGTCATTCGTGGGGCAGGCGCGATCAGCCGCATCACCGGAGGCGCGATGAAGATTTTCTGGAAGGGAGACAATGTGCAGCTGGCTCTGGCGCTCCCCGGCAGGCGGGGTATTGGGAGATCGGCCTGATCCGGGGAAATACGGGACGCGGCGAGGTTTTCCTGTGGAGTATGCCGGATGGGACTGAAGCGCGGGAGACCGCCGCCCGCATCGGGCTTGAGACTGCTCGCGACGAAGCGCGCATTTCATTGGCGGCCGTCGGGCTTTCGGAAGAGGCGGGCCGGGCCGGATTCCGCTTCAACCTGCTGGTCAACGACAATGACGGCGGCGGGCGCGAGAGCTGCCTTGCCATATCACCCGGGCTCGGCGACGGGAAGGATCCCGGACTCTACCCGGTTGTAAAATTCTGATATTGCTGAATAAAAAGCCTGATGCTTTTCGGAGCTGCTCCGGGAAGCATCAGGCTTTGCAAATGATTGCAGGAATCGTAAAGCCGGCTCGGGATCGCTGCCGAACTCCCGAGCGGCTTTTTTCGGCCGCGTCAGAGGTTCTGGCCGAGATCGACCAGCCCGGTGTCCTTTGCCGGCTGCGGCGCGGCGACCGGATTGCCGGTCGCCTGTGCATCGTCGGCGGATTCGAGGTCCGCTACCCGGACCAGCCCCGCGTTCGGATCGGCGAAATCCACTCCGGCCCGGGCGGTCTCCCCGCCGAGAAGCGTGACGATGCCGGTATCCGGATCGCGCATCAGCATCGGGATGGTTCCGGAGGTCTTGCGGTATTCGTCCGCGAATTTCTTCCCGTCCGGCGAGAACGCGAGGTAATGGAACACCTTCGGCGAAATCGGCATCAGCAGGTGGAGCCGGCTCAGCATATCGGTTTCAGCCGTGAATTTCTCATAGCCGACCGCCTTGCCGACCCGGATGACCGAATAGATCATCTTATCGTCGTCAATGACGAGGTAATACGCTTTGGTGGAACCTTCGATGATGGAACGGAGGCTGTAGGTGCGCGCTTTGGCGACCTCGGAGACCGGCTGCTCCGGCTGGAGATTCGGCAGGCCGACGGAACGCTTCCAGACCGTGACGCCGGGCTCCACATTGAATTTCAGGTCTTTCGTCTTATATTCATACGGAAGCTGCGAATGAGAAACGTAGGCGTGAACGCGGTAGACGCCGATCCGGTCGAGCTGGTAGTAGCGGTTGATCGGCACGATCATGCGTTTGATCTGCCCCGGCGAGAGTATGAGACCGGTCACGGAAAGCTCGGCCCCCGGACGTTTCGGCACGACGTTTCCCCGCTGGTCGGTCACTTCGAAAAGAAGAAAACCCTGCAGCTTCGGATTCTTGCCGAACACCAGCGGGCGCCCCGTGTCGTTCCGGAGCGTCACGCAGGCATAGATCGGTTCATACTGCATGTACATGGAGCGGTTGAGGGTCAGATCCATCCCCATCTGCGCCGACGCCGTGGCGGCGGTACAGACGATCAATATGGCGAGAGCGAGCGACTTGAACATGATTCGTTAATCTCCTGTGGTCAGAATTTGGATGCAGTCGTTGGCGATTTGGACGGTGTCGAGCCGGTGACAGGAGAGTTCACCCTTCGGACAGCTGCGCTTCAGGCAGTTCAGACAGCCCGGGCGACGCTGGTAGATGCGGTGTATTTTCCCGTACGGACCGGTCTTGGCCGGATCGGTGGGGCCGAAGAAGCCGAACACCGGTTTGTTGAGCGCCGCCGCCGCGTGCATCGGCCCTGAATCGTTGCTGAGAACGAGCCGGGCGCTGCGGAGCGCTTCCATCATGACGCCGAGCGAAGTCCTGCCCGCCAGCTCGAGGAGCGGAAAACCGGGACCGACTTCCTGACGTATCATCTCCTGTTCTTTCCGGTCGGACGATGCTCCGAGGACGGCGAACACGCATTCCGGTTTTTCCGCATGGACCCGGCGGATCACATCGGCAAACAGGGCGGGGGGGAACTTCTTGGTCTTCCACCGGCTGCCGGGCAGCAGGACGACCAGTTCCGCCGGCACGGCTCCGGCCAGCCGGCGGAACGCGGCGGCATTGGCCGGATTTTCCGGAAGGACCAGCATCGGAACCGGGGCGTTCCCGCCGGTGAGCGCATTGACGAGAGCTGCGTTACGCTCGACCGCATGCCCGGCCGGCACGTCGAAGCTCCGGCGGTAGCCGAGCCGGGCCGCCGGTTCGCGCGGACGGGCGAAGCCGATCACCGGGCCGCCTTTGGCCGCGGCCGCAAAGATCGCGCTGCGGGTCAGCCCCTGGAAGTCGATGACCAGGTCGTAGCGATTCCGGCGGATCTCCCGCACAAGGTGCAGGAACTCCGGGATCAGGGTCGGCAGCTTGCCGAGCCGTTTCCGGTTGAAGAGAATCCGGCGCGAAACCGGGAACGGGCTGTAATCGAGGATTTCCGCAAACGCCGGATGCACGAGGTAATCGAGCTCCGCTCCCGGGAAATTACGGTGCAGCAGCTCCAGCGCGGGGAAAACATGCAGGATGTCTCCCAGGCTGCTCGGCTTGACCACCAGAATGCGTTTTACCGTTTTTTTCACTTGAATCGGGGATTCATCCGGGCATCCGGTTCTAGCTGCCGTTGGCGAGGCGCAGCGCAAGGCGTTCGGGCAGCCCGGCGTCGAGGATCTTCTGCTGCTGGCTCGCAATGTCGTACGGCAGCCGGTAGCGCGTGACGTAACGCGACACCGTGTCGAGTACGGCGAAGCTGGCGCGCGGGTCGCGGTTGCGCGGCTGCCCGATGCTGCCGACGTTGAACAGATATTTATAACCGACTTTCACTTCGACCGGAAGTTCGTCGGCCAGCGTGTAATCGAAATTGTCGTCTTCGATCTCGGGGTTGTAGTTCCACTCTTCGAGCTCCTCGAGATTGGTTGCGATCGGCTTTTTGCAGAAGGCGACCGGCACGTGCGAGTGGCCGCAGAAGCACAGCGAGGTGAACTGGTAGTTGAAGTTGTCGGCGGCATGGTGGGCGTCGAAAATATATCCCCAGTTTTCGGGAGAGTCGAGCGTTGCGTGGACGAGCGTCGTATTGCATTCCTGCATCGTGGAGCGGAACGGGGCGCTGCCGATCCAGGCGCGTTCGTCCTCGTCGAGATGCGCGCGCGTCCACTCGATCGCCTTCTTCGCGTGCGGATTGAAGCCGGACATCTCGATGTTGCCGTTGGAGGTGTACTCGTCATGGTTGCCGCGGACCCGGGCCACGCAGTTCAGTTCATACACCTCGCGCACGCAACGCTGCGGATCCGCATTGTAGCCGACGATGTCGCCGAGCGAAACATAATGGTCGATTTCCAGCTCACGGCATTTCTCCAGAACGACCTTCAATGCATCGTAGTTGGAGTGGATGTCACTGAGGATTGCGTACTTTGCCATCTTTTTTCAACATCTCCAGTTCTTTATCGGAAGCATCGCGGCGATTTCGCGCCCCGCTTCCGTTCCGCCGCCCGGGACCGGCGCGGAAAGGTTTATCTGCCATATCCCAAATAAAAAACAAATCAAAGAGGTACGCAGATTGCTGTAAGCCGGATTCTGTCCTCCGCCCTGCGGCGAATGGGCAATCATCTGTCTGTGCGACCAGAACCCGGGGTTCCTGACGCCGCGAGCAGCGACTCACCCTCTATTTGGTCTTGCTGCGGGAGGGGTTTACCATGCGGCGCCGCTCTCGCTGACGCGCCCGGTGGGCTCTTACCCCACCCTTTCACCCTTACCCGGATTGCTCCGGGCGGTATCCTTTCTGTTGCACTGGCCTTCCTGCGGCGTATCGTCCGCAGTATCCTTCTTTTCAAAAGGACTCCCCGCTCTATGCAGTCCGGACTTTCCTCAACCGGAACGGAGATGAATCCGCTCCGGCCGCGATTGCCCGCAACCGGCGTACCGTTCTTAATATAGCCATCTCCGGCGAATATACAAGAGCCTTCCGCGATTTTTTTTCCAGGAGCCTTCCGTTCGGTTCCGGGCGCCGTTTTTTGCGGCGGATTGCGCTTCCGGGCTCCTCGGGAGGGTTGCAATTCCGGGCAAGCCGGATTATATTTTCTGAACTATGTCACAACAAACGGACAATACCCCACCCCGCCGGCTTGCCGCCGGGCGGGAGTGGCGGACGCTCGGCGTCGTCGCCGCGGCGGCGTTGGCGGTGCGGGCTGTGCTGTTCATCGGCTGGCTCTCCTCGCCGCTGCGCAATTTCCATCTGGTTCCGGGGCTGGACATGCAGTCGCTGCTGCGGTACGGCGCGTGGGATACCGGAGCGGTCAGGCCGCTTTTTTCCCTTCACCGGGTTCTGATTGCCTCGATCCGCCTCTGCTGCGGCGCGGAGCATCTGGTGGAGACGCTGGCGGTGATTCAGCTGCTGTGCGGAACGGCGACGGCCGTGTTGACCGCCTATGCCGCGTTCCGGCTCTGGGGACGAAGGCGCGCCGCTCTGGCGGCCGGCCTGATCGCCGCGTTTTATGCGCCCGCGGCCATGTATGAACTTTCGATGCTGCAGGAGACGCTGCAGCTTTTTGCATTTACCGCGAGCCTGGCCGGGATTCTCCGGGCGCGGAAGCACGGCTTTTCGCTTTCGTACGCGCTGACGGCCGGCGCGCTTCTCGGCCTGGCTTCTTGCGGAAGGCCGACCGCGCTGCTTTGGGTGTTCGCCGCGCTGGCCTGGTGCGGTTATGCCGCCTGGAGGCGGGGGAGGCTGCGCCGGGTCGGGGCCGTCGCCGGAGGTGTGCTGGCGGTATGGGTGCTCGTCAGCGCGTTCAACTGGCATTTTTCGGAATATTACGGGCCGTTTTTCAATGTATTCGGCTATTCCGCCACCGTCAATGCCGCCGCTCCGGCGGCGGATCAGGCAGTCGCCGCGGCTCCGGCTCCGGCGGTGAACTCCTCGCCGGTTGCGGTTCTCTTCCGGATCGGGGTGAACGCTCTTTCGCGGCTGCCGAACGTTTTTCTGGCGCATGAAATTCCGGACAATCTGAATTACTACTTCATCCGCGACTATTTCCCGGAGCTGAAGCTGTTGATCGGTCCCGGGCTGCTGGTGCCGTTCGCCCTGGCCGGCATGGTGCTGGCGGTCGTCTCGGGGCGCTTCCTGAAGCGGGACGGAGTGATTCTTCTGGCGCTGTTTTCCCTGGCGCTGCCGATCTGCGCGAATCATCCGATGGGGCGTTACCGGCTGATCCTCCTGGCGCCGTTCGCGCTGCTGGCGGTGGAGGCTGTGCGGATCGGGTTCTCCCGGCCGCGCCGGCGGTGGGGAGTGATCGCTGTGGCGGTGCTGGCCGGTGCATTTCTGATCAATCCGATCCCGAAAGGACGGTTCTGGCGCTCCTCCGATTTCGTCGCCTGGGCCCTGGCGCTGGAGCAGCCGGGCGGCCGGGTGAATGCGGAGTCGCTGGCGACGCTTGTGGAGGGATACCGTTTGAGCGGCAGCGAATCCACCGCGATGAATCTCCTGATCCGGCTGATCGAGCTGCGTGAATACGATGCGGCGGAACGTCTGATCGCCGATGCCCTGCCGGGCGGCCGGGTTAATCCGTCGCTGCTCCGTTATTACGGCGCGATGCTGGAGCTCGAGCGCGGCGATCCGGCCGGTGCGGAGGTGCTGCTGCGGCAGGTCGAACCGGCCCGGCTTGACGACCTGTCGGTCAAATACTATTTTCTGTGCGCGGAAACCGCCCTGCGGCAGGGGAAGCGGGATGAGGCCCGGCAACTCTATCGCCGGGCGCTGGCGGAGCCGGACTTCTTCGGCTTCCGCCCGATGATCGAAGCGGCGCTGCGGAAGCTGGACGGCTCACCGGCCGAGCCCGTCGAGGAATGACGCAGCGTCTTCCACTCCCTGCCGGAAGAAGATCTCCAGTCCCGGGAAGGTGATGAAACCGTGAACTGCTCCGCGGTAACGGCGCACCCGGACCGGCACTCCGGCTTTGCGGAGCCCTGCCGCGAAATCCGTCGCCTGATCGCGCAGGATATCGTATTCGGCAGTCACGAGCAGAACCGGCGGAAAGCTCTCCGGCGCGGCGTTCAGCGGGGAGACGAGCGGTTCCTTCCGCTGGGCCGGGTCCGGCACATAGGCGGCGTTGAATTCTTCCATCAGGTCCGCATCGAGGTTGAAGCCTTTGCCGCAGCGCTTCCACGACTCGCGGCTGTCCGGCTCGAGCGTCACGACCGGGTAGAACAGAATCAGGCCGGCCGGTTTTTCCTCGGTGGTTTCGAACTCCTTCAGGGCGGCGGTGGCGGCCAGTTGGCCGCCGGCGCTGTCTCCGGCCAGTACGAGCCGGTCCGGATCGATATTGTAATCATCCGCATTCGTGGTCAGGTAGTTGTAGGCGGCAAGCACGTCGTCGAGGGCGGCGGGCCAGGGGGCTTCCGGGGCGAGCCGGTAGTCCGGCGCCGCGACCGCCGCGCCGGTTTTCAGCGCCAGCTCCGCGCAGAACGACGAACAGCGCTGTATGCTGCCGAGCACCCAGCCGCCGCCGTGCAGATAGAGGACGGCGGCGCGGGGAGTTTCGGCGGCGGATTCGGGCAGGAAGAGTCGCAAAGCCCGCGGGCCTGCTTCGGATTCATATTCGAGATTCAGGATTTTCACTCCCTCCGGCAGGAGCGGTTCTTCGGTCAGGCGCCAGGGGGCCAGCGCGGCGGGATTTCCGTTGCGCGCTTCGCGGATCGCTTCCATCTGCCGCGCGGCGAGTTCGGCCGGCTGCCGCCGGAGGAATTCCGCAGCCTGCGGGTGGAGTCCGGTTTCCGGCTGAACCGGTACGCATGTTTCCGGCGCCGGGCTGCTTTCGGGGGCGGGCGGCGGAGCCGGTTCTGCCTTGTCCGACACGCAGCCGGACAGGGCGAGGCACGGAATAACGGACAGGGCGGCAAAACGCTTCAGAGCAGGGGACATCGGTTTTTTCTTTCCCGGGGTTGAATTCATGTGGATCATGCGTGCAGGAATATACTCCGAAAACGCGATTTTGCCAGATCGGATCGTCATTAAGTTCTTTTTTTTTGAAAAATGTGATATCGTAAATAAGAAAGTCAGGCCGGGCTGCGTCTTACTGGTAGTGAAAATCGGAAACAATGCCGAAGGCCGCATCCGGCCGATATGGATGGAGAATGGATCGGGAAAGCTGCTTTAACGAATGCATAGACCGGAATCTGCCGATGCTGCGCTCGGTTGCGTACCGCATTGTCGGAAACTGCGCCGATGCGGATGAGGCGATTCAGCAGGCGATGCTGGCCGCCTGGCGGAAGTTCGATACGTTCCGCGGCTGCTCGCGCATGTCGAGCTGGATCTACCGGATCACGGTCAACGAGTCGTACAATATTCTGCGCAACCGCCGCCGCGAGGCTGAAAAGATTGCGCAATATGCCGAGAATGCCGATGCCGCGGAGGAGCCGGATGAGGACCGGTTCCGGAGGCTTGAGCTGGAGATCGGCAAACTGCCGGAGTTGTACCGGGAAGCGATCCAGGTCGGCGTCCTTTCCGGGCTCGACGGAGCCGATGCCGCCGACAGACTCGGGTGTTCGGCCAACACGCTGTATCAGAGAATATTCAAGGCCAAGACGCTGCTGCGCAAGGCGATGAAAGAGGTTTGCAATGAGTAGGGACTGTCTGGAAAAGGGATTGGAGCGTCTGAAGGAGAAGCGCACCGATGCATTCGGTCCGCCCGAGGCGTTCAAGCGGGAGTTTTTTGAGCGCGCCCGGCACGAGGCGCCGGCCGGAAAGAACGGCTGGACCGGCACGCGCTTCTTCCGCGTTGCGGCGGCGGCCGCGGTCCTGCTGGCTTTCGGCAGTCTGGTGGTCGTCGAAATGGTTTCGGAGAATGGGCAGCCCGCCGCCGGACTGGATTCCCGGTGCAGCCGGTTTGTGAAGGAAGCGCCGGACAGGTTGCGTGAAACGGTTTCTCTTTTCGAGGAACAGGTCGGCGTCGGTTATATCGGCGATGAGATTTTCACGTTTTCGCGGCAGTCCGGGGAGCGGCCGGACCGCATACTCAGGCTTTCGGTCTTCGACAGGAATATGACGCCCCGCGGCGAGTTCGAACTCGCATTCAGCGGAAACGATTTTGCAGCGATCGACACGCAGGCGCTCAGGGGGGAGATCGTGACGACGAAGGCCAGTGACGGCTCCGACGTGCTCGACGCGAATCTGCTGCTGCGGCTACCGGACGGAAAGGAGCTGCAGCTTTCCGAGCTGGTGGTGGGGGCCGGGCCGGATTCGGCCCGCGTGACGAAGCTGAACGGGCTTCGCATCCGGCGCGAGCTCGTGAGGATATGATGGGATGCGGAACGGCATCCCGGGATTTTGCAGACAGCCCTCTCCCCGGCATTCGGCCGGGCGGAGAACCGGATAGGAGGAGACGATGAAGCGCTTGAGTTTTTTGCTGCTGTTCCTGTTCGTCTTCGGGGCGGCCGCACCCGACGCCGGACCCGGGGAAAATGCCGCGCACCTTTATGCGGGACGCCCCCAGCTTTTGCCCTTCGAGGTGAAGGGCGAGTTCGTCATCCGCACCCGGCATGGGCGGATTCTGGGCTCCGGAGTCGGAGCCGGGCAGCTCACCGTCCAGGTGCCGGAGCTGGAGAAAGGCGGTCGGGTCGAGGCGGTGATCGAGTGGGACGGCCGGAGTCGCGATCTTGTCTTTCACCATCCGCTGCTTCTGCCGGGGCTGCGGGCGCGGACGGCCCTGGCCGGGCCGCGCCGCGCTGCGCTTTCCGAGGCGGGGATCGTGAAGGCGGCGGCGGCGCAAGTCGTATTTACTGATTCGTTCGGAGCGGCCGGAGAATCCGTTGTCTTTTTCTTCCCGCCCCGGAACGGGCTGCCGTGGAAAATTCCGGACGACTGGCGGACGGTGGCGCTGCACCGCACGAAAAATGCCGGAACGCTTTCCGTTCAGAAAGTGAAAGAGGATTTCCGGGTCGATACGGGCGGGCGGGCGACTTATATCGAAGTCGCCACCGCGCGGAATCAGAGAATATTCATCTTCGATCCCGGATTCGATTTATCCAGTGCGGAGAATATGCTGATCATTCAACAGATTGTCAAGGAGGCGAAAAAATGAAAAAATTCTGGAGTGCGCTTGTATTGGCGATAACAGCCGTGCTGATGCTGCCGGCTGCGGAGGAACCGCCTCCGGCGCCGGAGGCGGGGGCATCGATCCCGGTTCCGACGATCGCGGTCCTGCCGTTTTCCTCGCGCGGCACGCGGGTTCAGAACGAGGAACTCGGCAAGTCGATCGCGGAGCTTATCTCCGTCGAGCTGATGTCCAGGGGGGAGTTCGATCTGGTCGAGCGCGCGGAACTTGAGAAGATCCTGACGGAGCTTCAGCTCTCGGCCTCCGGCCTGATCGATCCGCAGTCCCGGCTCAACCTCGGGCGGCTGACCGGTGCGCGGGTGCTGGTCGCCGGTTCCGTCTTCACTTCCGGAGACAAGAATTTCATCGTGGCGAAGGTGATCGGCACCGAAACCGGCCGTGTGCTGGCCGCCGCGAGCAATGGAATCGTCGATGCGACCGACCTGGTGCCGGAGCTGTGCGAAAAAATCGCGGATTTGCTGCGGACGAAAGGGGCTGTCATTCTGCCGCCGCCGCGGACCGTGCTTTCCGTCGCCGGTGCGCTGTCCGCCGTCGTCAAGGGGAACAACCGCAAGGTGTATGTGAAAATCACCGAGACGATCGGGATGCCGGCCGCCGATCCGGCTGCGGAGACCGAAATCAAGAAGCTGCTGGTCACGCTCGGGTTTGCCGTGGTCGGCAGCCGGGCCGAAGCGGATTATGCGCTGATCGGGGAGGGCGTGGCGGCCGATTCCGGGAACTATCAGAGATTTACCAGTGCGACGGCCCGGGTCGAACTGACGCTTTATAAGGGAAAAGAGCAGGTGTTGGCTGTCGACCGCCAGAAGGAGACCGTCGCAGGGCCGAGTTATGTGATCGCAGCCAAGGATTCTCTCGCGTCGGCCGCGCTCCAACTTGCCTCGCGGATGCTGCCGGCGCTGAAATAATCCGGGGCGTGCGGACAGGAAAAGAGCCGTCCGGAATATTCCGGGCGGCTCTCCCTGTGCGCTCGAAAGGACGGATCAGCGGCGCAGGCAGATGACCATCGCAAAGATCGTGCCGGGAATCCAGCCGAACAAAGTCAGCAGCAGCGTCAGGAGAATGACGCCGCACCCCTTGTCGATCACCGCCAGCGGCGGAAAGAGCAGGCAGACGATCAGGCGCAGCGCGAGTTCGAATGCGGAGGGAACCGATTGATCCGCCATGCGATTATTCCTTTGCAGTTTCTTCGCCGGCCGCTTCCGCCGCCGGAGCCTTGCTCTCTTCGAGCGCCTTGATCCGGGCGCTCACGTCGCGGAAACGCGGTTCGAGCTCATGAAGCTCCTTGTACAAGGCGAGCGCGCGCTCTTTGTTGCCGGTTGTCTCCATGATCTGCGCGAGGGAGTAGGTCGTGGGCAGCCGCTCCTTGTCGAGGCGCGGCAGCACCGAAAGCACGGTTTCGAGCTCGGAGACGGCTTCGTCGTATCTGCCCTGTTTTTCATAGCATTCCGCCAGCGCCATGCGCGAGATGATTTCACAGCGCGCCGACTGGCGCGACTCCATGAACTGCTCGATGGCGAGATCGTATTCGCCGCGCTCCAGCCGGAGCTTGCCGAGGTCGAACACAAGGCCGATATCGTTCGGATAGTGTTCGATGCGGCTCAGCGCGTGGTCGAGCCTCAGCTGGTCGCGTTCCGCCTGAAGTTCGGCGATACGGGCGGCCGGGTCCTCAAGATCCTTCGGCGGGCGGCGCTTGATCTGCGCGATTTCCTTGTCGATCTTGCCGATTTCGGCCTCTTCCAGCCGCTTGTCGAGCGTCGGGTCGTAGGCGCTGGTGGAGGCGATGACCTTGTTGAGCTCCTGAATCGCCTTGTCGAATTCGCCCATGATGATATAGGCCGAAGCGAGCTTGCGGCGGACGTCCATCGACTCGCCGCCATCGAGGATCTTCTGCAGCTCGATCGCCACGAGCTTGGCCTGCGCCGCATCGTGAATGGTGTTTTCGAGCAGCTGGAGGATCGCAGCGGAGCGGCTGCCGATCGCGTTGGAGCCGCCGCCCTTTTCAATGACCGCCATGCCGACGCTCTTGGCCTGCTCGCGCTGCTTGGCGTCCGCATTGATCGCGGCACGGTAGGCGTCCTGAATCTCCTTGTTGTCCGGATAATGGGTCGCCACGGCGTGAAGACGCTTCATCGCCTCTTCGGCGCGCCCTGCTTTCTGCAGGTAGGTCGCCATTTTAATCATATACTGGTACTCGTCCGGACGCAGCTCCGCGGCGCGCTCCATCGCTTCCGCGGCGATGAAGGGGGCATTCGCCTTGTCGGCGGCTTCGGCCAGGAGGTTGAGGATCGGCAGGTTGTCGAGCGTTTTGGCCAGCGTCTCCTCGCAGAGCGCCATGGCCTTCACCGGATTGTTTTTGGTCAGCGATTTCACTTTGCCGGACGGACTGCCGAGACGGGCGAAGAAGCGGCTGAGCCCGGAGACGCTCATGATCTTCTTGCGTTCTAGGTCGCGGAGCTTGCTGCGGGCCTCGACGAACCCGGGTTCCGCTATGACCAGGTCCTTCAGGGCGAGGAGCCGCTCATTCTCATTCGGGAGATGAACGGCTTTCTTGTAGGCGGCGCGGATATCGGGCGTGACGGTTGTTAAAGTTTTTCTGTCCATGGCTGCTGTTTGTTTCCGGGTTTAGTTCCTGAATCATATGGGATTGAACTTACATCACAATTCCCGTTTTGTCAAGCCGATTCCGGGACGATTTCACCTTTTCTCCCGGAAAGCCGTTTTCCCGGCTGGAAAAACCGTTTTTCGGCATTATAGTATACCGCAGGGATGTGAAACGGTTTCATATCCAGGGAATTCATACTTACCATGTAGAGAAGGAGCCGAAAGATGGCACTGGTTCGCTGCGCTTCCAACCCGGTATTGTCGGCGTCGGATATTCCGTTCGATGCCTCGCTGATCTTCAATGCGGGAGTCTGCAAATTCAACGGCAGGTACGTCATGGTGTTCCGCAACGACGTCGGCTTTGCCGCGGGCGGTTACGACCGCAGCAAGGTGTACACGAATCTCGGGATCGCTTACAGCAATGACGGCGTGAAGTGGGACGTGCAGCCGGAACCGTGGAAAGTTGCGGCGCAGATCGTCGACTCCAGCCCCGAAATCATCCGTTTTTACGATCCGCGGCTGACGGTCATCGACGGTCGCTGCTATCTCTGCTTTGCGGTCGACACCCGGCACGGCGTGCGCGGCGGAATCGCCGTGACCGACGATTTCGACAAGTTCGAAATCCTTTCGATGTCCGCGCCGGACAACCGCAACATGGTGCTGTTCCCGGAAAAGATCGGCGGCCTTTTCATGCGGCTCGAGCGGCCGTTCCCGGAATACAGCCGCGGCTATCAGGAGAAATTCGACATCTGGTCGTCGAAATCGCCGGACTGCCGCTACTGGGGCGATACGGAGCTCGTGCTCGGCATGGAGGACGTTCCGTACGCGAACGCGAAGATCGGTCCGGCCGCGCCGCCGGTCAAGACGCCGAAGGGATGGCTCTGCACCTTCCATGCAACTTACAAGGACAGGAACCGGAATCTGTTCGGCTGGGAGGCCGCGAATAATCCGGACGCAACCTGGAACAAGGAGTACCTCGCCGGGCTTATGCTGCTCGATCTCGAGAATCCGCAGAAGGTCATCGGCCTTGCGCCGGAGCCGCTCATCCGGGCGACCGAGAAGTATGAGCTCGAGGGGTTCCGCGGCAGCGTGATCTTCCCGGGAGGCATGATCCTCGAAGAGAGCGGCGAAGTCAAGATCTACTACGGCGGCGCCGACACGGTCGAGTGTCTGGCCACCGCTTCGGTGGACGACCTGCTCGGCATGATCAGGCCGTTCAGCCGGTAACGGCTCCGGGACATGGGCCGGCGCGTCGCGGGAGTCGGACTCCCGGGCGCGTTTTTTGTTTCCGGCACCGGAATCTGCGTCGGGGTGCTTGTAAAAAGACGCGCCGGGATGTATTTTTACCCGGTGCCTTTTCAGTCAGGATGATCGGCCATGCACGACAAGCTCGAAAATATTCCCGGCGGTCCGGCCCCGGCCGGTGTTCCCGCCGCGCGGGACGGCGAAGTCCGCCTGCCGGAGACACGGCGGGCGGAGCCCGGCTCCGCCCCGTTTCTGGAGGCGGTTTCGGCCTGTCTGCCCGCCGACGTCGCCGGGACCGTGGCTGCCCGGCAGCGAAATTCCCGGCGCGGCTACCGGCGGGTCGAGGTGATCGTGATCGCCCTGGCGCTGGCCGGAGCGGCCTGGTTCGTCCATGCGTATTTCCCGAAGCCGCTGCCGGCGCTGCCGTTCAAATTCGAATGGCGCTACGAGGGGCCGCGCCTGATGCCGGATTCACCGTATTATGCGCTTTACCGCAAGGCGCGGGCCGACTTCGACGCAGGCCGCGGCGAAGCGGTGATCCGGACCTTGAATGATCCGCTCGGTGTGATGCTGTGGGAGCGTTCCTTCGCCGGCCAGGATGAACTGTTCTACATTTACTTCGTCTCGTGCGGGCGGACCGTTTCGCGGTTTACGGACTGGACGCGGGCGCGGTCGTTCGCGGAGGAGCTGGTGAAAGCCGATCCGGACAATCTGCAGTGGCGCTATTTCAAGCTTCTGCTCGAACGGCGGCACCTGGGCGGCTGCCGGGAGTTTTACGACACGCTCCGCAGACAGCGCTGCGAGGACTGGCGGCTGCGGCTCGGCGAAGTCGGCCTGGCGATCGGCGACCTGCGCGATCTGCGCGGCAAGGTGCGGGAATTGAGAACGCCGCCCGGCGACGAGGCGGAGATCATGAAGCAGCTCGATCTGTGGGAGGCCGAATTCCTGGTTTTCGCCTGGATGCTGGAAGGCGGACGGGGCGGGGCCGCTTTCCCCGACGATGCCGGCAAACCCGGCGTCGAAGCGCGGGAGGAGGCGTGGCTTCTGACCCGGAAGCATGAGGACGACCGCTCCGCGCTCGCTTTTCTGAAGCTCCAGCTTTTCATTCTCGACGTGCTGCTGGAGCAGGACAGTCTGCTCAATACAATTTACTGGAGCGGGAAACCGCATTCCGCGCGGATGCCTCTGGAGGCGAAGCGGGAGGCGATTCTGCGGCGGCTGCCCGCCGGGGAAGGGGGATTGCCATGAAACGTCTTGCGGCGGCTTCGGCCGGGCGTGCGCGGGAGTGGCTGTGCGCACCGGCCGGAAACGATTTCGGCATTGCGGGTTTCCGCTGCTGGAAATTCTGGGCGGTGCTTGCGTTCTATCTCGGCGGATTCCTGCTGCTGGTCCGCGACCCGTTCTTCCTGCGCGGCGGCGCTTTCTCGTACCAGCAGGGAATGGTGACGCTGCTGCTCGCCTTTGTGATTGTGGCGGCGCTCTGCTGGGAGATGATGCTGTTCGGGCCGCCGCGCGGCGCGAACCTGCTGCTGCAGTTCATGATGTGCCTGCCCGCTTTTCTGTTTGTCGCCCGGATCACGGCGGCGCCCTCCATGCCTCCGGCCGATGTCGGAGTGATCTCGCTGACGGTGGACGGAATCGGGAAATTCCGGCAGTGGCTCGGCATCGGCCGGCTGCTCGAGTACATTCCGTTCTGGATTCGCGACCTCTTTGCGAACTGGCAGGTCACGCTGTTCTTCATGGTTGTCATGGGAGCGCTGAGCTTCCGCCGGACCGGGGTGCGGCTGTCGCTGCTGGTTCTGCTGCTGGCGATCGAGTTTTTCGCGGTGTTCGCCGGAAGAGGTTCGGCGCCGGACTGGCTGCTCGGAGGGACGATCTGCCTGCTGGCAGGCATGGGGCTGCAGTTCTGCCGCTGCGACCGCATCGTCTATTACGAGAATGTCGTCGACCGGCTTTCGGCCGCTCCGTGCGACGAATCGGCGCTGCGGGCGATTCTGCGGATCGCGGCGCAGGGACGCGAGGACGGCCGGGTTTCGGAGGAGGGAGTCCGGCGCATCGTCAAAAGTGAATACGGCTCCCTCGGGAATTTTTCCGCCGCGGAGTTCGGCTGCATCGCGTCGGAGCTGACCGGCCGGATTCTCTACGAGTACCGGATCATGCACCTGTCGGGAGGCGCCGACGGCGTGTTCCTGATTCCGGCGCCGAACCTCTGCCGCTGCGAGACGCTGCTCGGCGGGCTCTCGGTCTGGCCGCGCGTCATTTTCACGCTGCTGGCGGCGGTCGTCTGGGTGCTGCTGCCGGTCGACCTGATTCCGGATTCGATTCCGTTTGTCGGTGCGCTTGACGATGTGACGGTCACGATCCTCTCCGGCATCGTGCTCCGGAACGCCATGGAGAACAGCCGGTGACAGAGTTTGTTGCGGACAGGCAGATTTATGAGAAGGTCATCCGCGTGCCGGTGCCGCTGGCGCAGGAGCGGCTCTGGATCGCCACGGCCGATATCAAGGACATGTATGTCGAAAAGCAGGGCAGGGGCGCCGCGTCGATGGTGCCGTTTCTGCAGATTCTGTCGGAGCTGCTGCGGAGAAATGTCGAGATCCGGCTGATTCACGCGAAGGAGCCCGGCCCGGCATTCCGGAAGGATTTCGATAAATACCCGCGTTTGTGGGAGGGGCTTGAGCGGGTGCTTTGCCCGCGCGTCCATTTCAAATGCATCATCATCGACGGAAGACTCGCCTATTTCGGCAGCGCGAACCTGACCGGCGCCGGGATGGGGGCCAAAGGCCGGACGCGCCGGAATTTCGAGAACGGCATCCTGACCGACGATCCGGCGTTGCTGGTTCCGCTTGAAACGCAGTTCGACGACGTCTGGCGCGGCGCCCATTGCGATCAATGCGGCCGCCGCGAATTCTGCACCGACTGCCCATTGATCTGAAATTTCCCGCGTGCGCCTTTATCCCGCCGGGGGGAGGTTCCGCGCTTCCCGGAATCCCGCCCCGGCCGGGAGCTTCATTTCGGGGCGGCGAACAGCAGTTCTTTCTGCCAGCGGCGCGGTTTTACCGTCAGCCATGCGATGTTGGCGTGGCTGTCGATCAGGAGCAGTTCCGGTTCTCCCGACGTCGTCAGCACGAAGAGCCGGAAGTTCCGGCCGCGCGAAAACGGGCGCAGCTCTCCCGGCGAAACCGTGATCGACGGAACGACCTCGGTCGGAAGATGGTAAACGCCGATCGCCTCCTTCGGATCCTGCGCGAGGAACAGCAGCCGGTCCGCCGTCCGGACGCAGCCGGTCCCGGCGAATTTGTCGGTCAGCGGCCGGGAAATTTCGCCGGAGAACAGCAGCGCTTGCCCGGAGTTTTCCGCTAAGATCAGCAGATCCGCGCTGTTGCCCGGCAGCAGCGCCCACTCCGGATTGAAGTCCGGCGGCAGTTCCCGGCTCGAGAGCAGCTCCGGCGGTTCCGTCCCCGTGCTGTAAATTTCGCACCGGCCCTTTCCGTAGACGATCAGGAGCGAACCGTCCGGAGAGGCGGCGACGCGCGGCTCCGGAACCAGGGTTTTCATCTGCTTCGGAGTCTCCGTGAACGCTTCGTGCGGAATCGCCAGGACGGAGTCCCCGCCCTCAAGCGTGACGTAGGTGCTCCCCGCCGTGACGGCGAATGAACGGACCGGCCGTTCGAAGGGCTGCGACTCTTCCCGGAGCCTCCCGCTGCGGAGATCGACGGAGACCAGACGGTCCGGCTGTTCGAACGCCTCCTGCGCCGCCTGCGGGGCGACGAAGAGCGTGCTGCCCGGCACCGGCGCGGCTCCGGCGAGCTTCCGCTCCGGAATCGTGAAGCCGCGGACGATCTTGCCGTTGCGCAGGTTGCAGCAGATCACCCGCGTCGCATTCGGCCCCTCTTTTCCGCCCACCTTTTCGAGCACGACCAGCAGCGTTTCATCGGTGGAGAGGAAGGCGTCGATCAGGTCCGCGCCCCCCGTGATGCGGCTCCGGTCCGGCGACGGCGCCCAGTCGTAGACCACGCCGGGCCTGGCGACCAGCGAGGCGAGGGCGCCGGGCGGCGTGTTCCCTCGGTTGTCCGCCGCCGGATCCTTCAGTTCGAGCAGCCGGCCGGTTTCGGCGACGGCCGGACGCTCCGTCTCCTCTTCGAACGGAATCGGCGGCACATCGGCCGCTCCGAACAGCAGCACGGCCGACGCCAGCAGCGAAAAAGTCGGAAAGGCACGCATAATCTCCCTCAACTGTTTGAGATTCCACCATAATATGCTATTATAATAGTATGGCACCAAACAGGGATGATTGCAAATGGCGGTAACGAAAAATTTTCTGGATCGCTTCAGCGCCCGGCTCGACGATATCGACGCCGGCAGCCGGCAGGCGTATATTCTGCGGCTCATGAAGGAACGCGGATTTCTCGAGACGGTTTTCAACGCGATCGAGGAGGGAATCCTCGTGATCGACCGCCATTTGCTGATCCGCTATCACAACCGGGCGGCGCGGGAGATTCTGGCGCTGCCGGACGACCTGTCCGAAGTCCGGGTGTCGCAGCTGCTGCAGGGGGTCGACTGGCTGCGGATTCTCGGCTCCGATGAAAAGGAGTGGGTGAAGGTCGCGCGCCAGGAGCTCGAGATCATGTATCCTGTGCGCCGGTTTATTCAATTCTATCTGGTTCCGTATCCGGAAGATGCGGCGCTTGCCACGGTGATCGTCCGCGACGTGACCGAGAGCCGCGCCCGCACCATGAGCGATCTTGAGAACGAAAAGGGGCAGGCGGTATCGATGCTGGCGGCCGGCGTCGCCCATGAGATCGGCAATCCGCTCAACAGCCTCTATCTGAATTTGCAGATGCTCGACCGCGCCTTTGCGGGCGGCGAGGAGTTGTCGAAGGGCGAGGCGGCGGATATGATCAACGCCTGCAAATCCGAAGTGGAGCGGCTCGACAGCATCATTCAGGGCTTTCTGACCGCGCTGCGTCCGGGCAGGCCGCAGTTTGCGCCGGTGGATATTGCCGGACTTGTTCTGGAGGTGTTGAACTTCATGCGTCCGGAGATCGAGGCGCGGCTGGTCACCGTCACCTGCGAATGGGGGAAGGGCAAGCAGACGGTCCAGGGAGATGCCGGGCAGCTCAAGCAGGTGTTCTACAACGTGATCCGCAACGCGGTACAGGCGATGCAGAACGGCGGAACGCTGCTGATCCGGAGCTATGCCGATCCGGAGTATCTGACGGTTGAGTTCGTCGATTCCGGCTGCGGCATCACACCGGAGGAGCTCAGCACCATGTTTCTCGCTTTCAAATCGAACCGTTCCGGCGGGAACGGCATCGGCACGATGGTCGTCGAGCGGATCTGCCGCGAACACGGCGCGGAATTCGGGCTGCGGTCGATTCCCGGCAAAGGCACCGTGTTTCAGATCCGCTTCCCGTTCGGGGGGCGGAGGGTGCGGCTGCTTCCGTCGCCGGATATGCCGGCGGAAGAAGGGAAGAGGGAATTATGATGAAATTTGTCACCCTCGGCACGAGCCACGGCGATCCGACGCGCGAACGCTTCAACACGTCGACGCTGCTCGACGCCGAGGAGTGCGGAATTCTGTTCGATGCGGGCGCTCCGGTCAATGCGCTGCTGATCCGGCGCGGGGTGCCGTTCGGAAGGCTCCGGCATTTGTTCGTGACCCATATGCATGAAGATCATATCGGCGGGATTCCGGGGCTGCTGAAGTCGTTCGTCAAGTATCCGGTCCCTGGGCAGAGGCTGACGGTGCATCTGCCGGAGGAGGCCGGTATCGAAGCGATTCTCGGTTTCCTTCGCGCGACGCACCGGATGCCGCCGGAGGAGCTGGTCGGGTTCGACGTGCTCTCTCCCGGCGCCGTGTACCGGGAAAACGGCGTGACGGTCCGGGCCGTTCCGACCCGGCATATGGAGAACGAGGGGCTTTCCGGCGTGCCGAGCTTCGGCTTCTGTATCGAGTCGGAGGGGAGCCGCGTGATTTATACCGGGGATCTCCGGTTCGATTTCGCCGATTTTCCGCGAGGCGAGTTCAAACAGCCCGCCGGCTGCATCTGCGAATGCACGCATTTTCCGTTGGAACGGGCGGTGGAGGTGCTGGGTGCCCTGCCGGTCCGCAAACTGGTCTGCACGCATGTCGCCGACCGCTGGCACGGCGGGGAGGGAGAGGCGGAGTTCCGCCGTCTGGCCTCGGCGCTGCCGTTTCCGGTTGCGCTGGCGCACGACGGGGACGAGTTTCTATTTTAATTGCGGCCCTCCGGGACCGTCCGAAAGGAGGAGGGAGATGAAAATCGCACTGCTGGCCGACCTGCATCTGCCGGATTCGGAGCGTACCGTCAAAGAGGAGGTGCTCGACTGGGCTCTTTCGGCCGCGGTCCGGCTGGGCGCCGACCGCATCGTCGGCGCCGGAGACCTGACCGCCACAGGAACGGTTCGCGCCGCCGGACGGCTGCGCCGCCGCCTTGAAAGCACCGGCATCCCGTTCCTGCTGACGCCCGGCAACGCCGAACTTCGGACTCCGGTCGAACGGGCGAGGGTCCGGGACATTCTGCGGACTCCGGTCGAGGATGACGGGCTCCTGCTGCTCGACACCTCCCGGGGGCGGCTGTCGGAGGAGGCGCGCGTACTGCTGGGGCGTCCGGTTCCGGCGGGCGTACTCGCCGTGACCCACTGTCCTCCCGATGCGTGGCCGGAGGAGGACCGGCGGCTGCTGGAACGGGCGTTTTCGTCCGGCCGGGTCGCCCGGCTTGCCGCCGGACATCGGCACATCGACGGCAGCTTCGAGCGGATCGAACTCGTTCGCGGGCTTGACCCCGACAAAGCGCGGGGCGGCGCGCCGGCGCTTGTGATGTTCGACGGCGCGGCGCGCGAGGACGTCGTATTCGATGCCGCCGAT
This sequence comes from Victivallis lenta, assembly GCF_009695545.1. Classification (NCBI taxonomy): domain Bacteria; kingdom Pseudomonadati; phylum Lentisphaerota; class Lentisphaeria; order Victivallales; family Victivallaceae; genus Victivallis; species Victivallis lenta. Next base: position 105,146 of record NZ_VUNS01000010.1, read on the forward strand.
CCGCGCGTCTGGCCGGAGGCGGAGCGCAGCGCATTTTTCGCAAGGCTCGGCTGTTCCGGCATGAAGGACCCTGTCGGCGTTCTCGGTCGCGGAACGGCTGCCGGAATGCCGGTGTTCGAGCTGCGTTACGCCGGCGCGGAATCGCTGTCGGACCCGGCGCTGAGCGCCGCGCTCGGCCGATGGCGCGCCGGCGGCGGCGGTTGCCTTTCGCTCCATCTTCCGGACCTCGCGCTCCGGGACGGAGAGATTCGCGGAGTGCCGGAACTGCGGCGGGCCGCGAAGCAGGCCGTCGATCTCGGCTGTTCGCGGGTCACCTGGCATGTGCCGCGCATTGCCGCCGCGGAATTCCCCGGGGCGGCGGAGGCTCTGCAGAGGGCGGCGGAGCCGGTCGCGCGCATGCTGCTCGACGCCGGGATCGAAATCGGCATTGAAAATCTGCACCTGACTCCGGGCGAAGCGCCGGAGACGCGCAATTTCGGTTATGTGCCGGAGGAGTGCCGCGAGTGGATCGAGCTTCTGCGCTGGAAGCTCGACTGCTGTTCGCGGATCGGTTTTCACTTCGATCTCGGCCATGCCCGCAACAACGGGGAGCTGGCGGGCCGCCACACGATCAGCGACTGGTATGCGGAGCTCGGCGATGAGATCAACGGCTTCCATCTGCATCAGGTCGTGCAGGACGGGGACGGGACTCTGCATAACCATATGCCGTTGACGGAGCCGTTCGGCACGCTGATTTCGCTCGCTTCTCTGTTTCTGGCCTGGCGGCGCGGCCGGGTCAACCCGTCGCCGATGTTTCTGGAAATCCGCGAGGGTGACCCCGTCGACTCGCTGCGGAGCCTGCGGCGGAGCCTCGGCGCTCAGTAACGGCGGCTGTCGTAGGCCCATTGCAGGAGCGCCTGCCGCTGGCGCGCGCGGCAGGCGGCGTCTCCGGCGCGGCAGTTTTTCACGAGCTGCGCGACATGGCGGCTCATGGCGGCCCAGCGCCGGATCTGGCGGTCGTCGTCGCCGCTTCTCCGCCCGAGGTAGTAACGGCAGTACCACTGGAACCAGCCGCGCGGGTCGTCGGGATGAATCCACCCCTTTGCGCGCCAGACGGAGAGCGGCTGCGATGCGAGGACGCCGAAGCAGTTCAGAGCCGGGTCGTGCCGCTCCGGGCAGAGCCGCGCCTCCCGGAACCAGTCGGCCGGGAACTCGCTGCGGCAGTCGGTCATGTATTTTCCGCCGAAGACGCCGAGCGCGAGCATCTCTTTCGGAGTCAGTTCCGGGGAGAAACGTTCGTCGAAGTGTTCCCCTTCCGGCTCGGAGAGGAGATAGCGGTAATTCGGCTGCATCCGGTCATGGACGGTGACTGTCGCGTGAATCATGGCGTTTCGAGGCAGAACCGCTGCGGCGGATATTCGAGTTCGTCGATGTCGAAACCGTTGGTCAGGGCGAATTCGCGCAGCTCTTCGAGTTCGTCGAGCTTCAAATACGGTTCGCGGGCGAGGAACCACAGGTATTTCCGGCCGGCTCCGGCAACGACCGCCCGCGTGTACGCCGGGTCGAGACGGATGATGCGGTATTCGCCTTCGAACGGACCGAAGAAGTTGACCATCAGCTCTCCGACCGTCTCGTCGCCTTTCGGCCTGGCTTTGCCGGAGATGCTGTGAAATTTTCCGTTGCGCACGCCGCTGTTTTCGATTGCAACCAGACCGTCCGCCGCTTCGGCGTAATCGGCCCGGACGCAGGACATGCCCCGCTCGAACCGGTGGGGCAGCCGTGCGATTTCGTACCAGCGCCCGAGATAACGTTTCAGGGAAAAATTCCGGACCGCCGGAATCGACTCCTCCTGCCAGATCATAATCCGCCTCCTCTCCGATCCGTCCGGGCTGAATATTGCACGGATTTTTTTGCGGAACAGGCTGTTTCCCGCATTATGCACGGTATTGTAATCATTTGCCGAACAGTATCGTGCGCTGGAACGCCTGAAATGAAACATAACATTCCGGAGGAAAACTTTCAAGGCCCGGGCCGCAGAAAAACGGAATTCATTCCGTGCCGCGGTTCCGGTAGCCCGCTTTTTCTCCGGGCGGCGCGTCGAATGCGGTGCCGATTCCGTCCCGGCCGGCGGATGCCTGCGGCAGGGCTTCGGCGGTCTCCTCGGGCGTCAGGAGCCGGCAGGTGTCGAGTCCGGCCACTTTCGCCTCCGTTTCGGCGGTGAATGCCGCGGCCGCCGTCGTGGTCGGAGCGATGAGACATGCGGCAAGCCGGGCTTCGCCCTTCTGGTCGGCATCCACGGCGATCGCGTTGCCGATGAATGTGCAGCCGACGGCCGCCGCCCTGCCGCCGCCGCAGACGTGAAGTCCGGCTTCGGTTCCGCTTCCGCCGCGCTTTTCCGCATAGCCGCCGAGGCAGTTGCGGAGTTCCGCATCGCCCCAGATGCGGAAATTGCGCTTGTTGCGCAGGGCGATGCAGTTTATCAGTACGGCGTTGCGGGTTTTGATGTCCCAGCCGCCGTCGGTGCAGTCGAAGGCGCGGCAGTTGACCCAGGTGATGCTGCGGGTGTTCGCCTCGGCGCAGAAGCCGTCCGCATTCCAGTATTTGTCTCCGGCATCGTCATAGGCGTTGCGGGCGACGCAGTCTTCAAACCGGATATCCGAGTCGATCGTCCCTTTGACGCCGCCCGTGCCGAAACACATCTGGAATTTTTCCGTGGCGAACTCTCTGCCGCCGGCGTCGGAGATGACGCTGCGGACAACGGCCTGCGTGATTCCGCCCTGCAGCCGCACGCCGCGCTTGGAGAAGCCCGTCATGGTGCAGTTTTCGATCCGGATTCCGGTTCCTCCGTTCAGGTAAATGCCGTCCCGGATGCGGGTGAAGTCGCAGTTGCGGATCACGAGACTGCTGTTGTCGCCGAACCCCATGACGCCTTCCCGGTAATCCGTGACCAGGAATCCGTCGATTTCGATGTGGGAGGCTCCTTTGCGAAGCTGAATGAAGTCGCGTCCTTTGGACGGCTCCTGCTTTTCCCAGTTTGCCGTGAAGCGCGGATAGCCGTCTGCGCCTTTCCGGCCGATCAGTTTTTTGACCTTTCCCTCGCGTCCGCCGTTGCCGGCGGTGATGACCAAACTCTGATCGGCATAGACGCCGGGGGCTACGAAAACCGTTCCGCCCGGCGCGGCCAGCTCCCATGCCGCGGCGATGGAGGCGCAGGCGTTTTCGGGATCGGCGCCGGTCCGGGAGCCGGAGCCTCCCGGGCTGACATAAACGATTTCCGGCAGTTCGGCGGCAGCGGCCGGCAGAACGCCGGACAGTACGGCGGAGAACAGAAGACAGAACAGCATTTTCATCAGAAAGCGTATCCTTTCGCTGCGGCATTGGCTCCCCAGAACGAGGTTTCGCGGTTGGACGGCATGGCATAATAATCAATGTTTCCGACATGGCCGTCGAGGAAAGCCGCGTTCCGGCTGCCGCGCGGATGCCGCAGAAGCGGCACCGGCATCCCGGATTCCCAGGCCATATTTTCGTGAACATAGGTTTTTTTGCGGTAGGACGAATTCGACATGGCGTCGTCGCGGTCCATGATCAGCATGCGCATCGAAGCGAATTTCACCTTGAGGATGTGTCCGGAACATTTTCCGCTGCCGTTCTCGGCCTGTCCCAGATAGTAGTTGAGGCCGTAGTGGTACATGAGATCGTCCGCCTGTGCCGGGCAGGCGAACTGCGGCAGCGGCTGCGAATGGTCTTCGTTCAGGGAAATCTGCTGCCGCACCGGGCCGCCGTAACCCATGTACGGATAAATGAAGTCCTGCCATTTCACATAACGCCAGGCGATGTCCGCCACGCCGCCGCCGTCAAAAGGCGGCAGAATTTCCCGGTTGTCCGCGGCATAGGAGCGCAGCGCCGTTGCCTGCTGCTTCAGGTTGCCGATGCAGTTTGCGCTGCGCCCGCGTTCCCGCGCCTGCGAGAGGGCCGGGAGCAGCATGGCAGCGAGAATCGCGATGATCGCAATAACTACCAGCAGTTCGATCAGGGTGAATTTTTCCGCTTTCATTATCGTCCCTTTCGTCTTGTCATGGTTGGTTGTTCAGGTCGACAGCATCTGTTTCGGTACGGTACATCCTCCTGTTTCGATTGTCATGATAACCGGTTCGGCTCCGGCATGCTTATGAAAAAAACAGTTCGCTGCGGACCGGACCCTGCTGCGGGATGCGGCCGGCCGGCGGCCGCAGTTTGAGGAAGGTGCGGGTCATGGCGGCCAGTTCAGAGGTCCCGCCGGCGATATCGTTTTCTCCGGCCAGAATCCGGTTGATGCCGGTCACCGCCAGGTGGTACAGGGTGCTGTCGTAGAGATTGTAGGTCGTGGTCATCTTCGGAATTTCCGTCAGGAAAAGCCGGTCGGCCGGCTCGAGCGGATTGAGCGACCGCCGCATGGCGGAAATCCGGATCGGGATGCCGTAACGGATTCCGGCCAGGTAGTTCTGGAAGCTTTTGCCGAGCAGCAGCCGCACCAGCCCGGCGGCCGTGTGCATGTCGGCGCATTCGCGGCGGACGCAGAAGATGTCAGTCGCCTGGACCGTGGTGTCGATTCCGCCGGGAAATGCCGGCAGCGGCGCGGTTTTCCAGTCCCGGCAGCCGGCGCGGTCGAGCAGGGGCAGAAATTCGCGCGGCTGCATGAGGAACGGCAGTTCGCCGCCGATGAAACGCTCCCAGTAATTCGGCAGCTGCGGTACGAACGGGATATCGTTTTCCCGCAGGAGCGTACGAATGGCGGAAAGTCCGCGTCGCGTCTCCTCCGTATCGATCCGCACCGGGTCGGCGGCGGAGGGATCGATCAGCGTTCCGCCCGCCCGCCGGATGTAGTTCATCCAGAGAAACGGTTCCGCTTTCCAATAGTAGCGTTTTTCCGGCGGCAGCAGCGGCCGGAAGGCTGCCAGCGAGGTGCGGAACTGTTCCCAGCTCCAGCCGGGAACCGGTTCGGGCACGTTTGCGGCAGCGAGCAGCTTCGGATTGTAGAACATGACGCGGGGAGAGAAAATCAGCGGCAGTCCGATCTGCCTGCCGTTCATCCGGCATGCTTCGAACGGCGTGCCGGTGAAATCCGCATCGTCGGGAAACACCGCCCGGAAGATTTCGGTAAGGTCCGCGTATTCCGCATGATGCGACTGCAGGTATCCGGTCGTGCGCAGTTCGAAGATTCCGCGCCGGAAGCCGGTAACCACCCGGAGATTCGGAAATTCACTCCTCATCCGGCCGATCAGCTCTTCGCGGTAGGGCAGTTCGTAGAGCGGGTCGAAGAAGAAGACGTTCCGCTGCAGGACGCGGTCCCGCCAATCCGGATGGACGTATACGCCGTGGCGCGGAACTTTGTAGAGCACTCCTTCGTTCGACAGCGACTCCACTGCGCTCTGCACGATGAGCAGGGAGATTCCGGTCGCCGCCGCCAGGTCGCGGGTCACCGGCAGTTTTTCGCACGCGGGAACCTCGCCGGATTCCAGCAGATCGAGGATCTTGTTCCGCACGATGGTCAGTTTGTCCGGCTTCATATTGATCTCGCTGTGTATTAGTCACTGTATTATTCACTGTTAATTATACCTGAATCGACCCGCAATGTCAAGGGAATTCGGCAAAAAAAACAGGAAATTTGTCGACATACCGCCCGAAGCCGGAACCGGACAGGGAAATGCCGGTTCTGCAAAAAGCATTTTCGGGAGAGGTCAGGCGTGGCGGAGCTGTTCGAGGCGCTGTTCGCAGACGATCATGAGAATCTGGTCGAGAATCAGGTTCAGCTCGCCCTCCATCAGCTTCGGCAGGTCGAAGGTACTGACGTTGTAGCGGTGATCGGTGACGCGGTTCTGCGGGAAGTTGTAGGTGCGGATTCGCTCGCTGCGGTCGCCGGTGCCGACCTGGGAGCGTTTGTCGGCGGCCTGCTTGCTGGCCTCTTCCTGCTGTTTGTGCTCAAGCATCCGGGCGTACAGAATGCGCAGTGCGATCTCCTTGTTGCGGTGCTGGGACTTCTCCTGCTGGCTCGCCACGGAGAGTCCGGTCGGGATGTGGGTTACCCGCACGGCCGAGTCGGTCGTGTTCACGCACTGGCCGCCGGGGCCGCTCGAACGGAACACGTCGAAACGCAGGTCTTCCGGCCGGATGTCGAGTTCGACCTCCTCGGCCTCCGGCATGACCGCGACCGTGACCGTCGAGGTGTGGATGCGCCCGCCCGCCTCGGTCGCCGGAACCCGTTGAACCCGGTGGACGCCGGATTCGTATTTCATCAGCGAAAAGACGTCGCATCCGGAGAGCGAGAACGACACGTCCTTGATGCCGCCGAGATCCGTGTCGGACTGGTCGAGAATCTCAACCTTCCAACCCTGTTTTTCGGCAAAGTGCAGATAAGCGCGGAAAAGCTCCCCCGCGAAGAGGGCGGCTTCGTCGCCGCCCGCGGCCGGTTTGATCTCGACGATGATGTTTTTGGCGTCATTCGGATCGGGCGGCAGCAGGGAGACCTGAATCTCTTCCTCGAGCTTCGTCGACTTTTCTTCGAGCGACGCGATGTCGGCGGTGAGAAGGTCGCGCATTTCGCCGTCCTCCTCGACGGTCAGCATTTCGCGGTTGTCGGCGAGTTCGGAGAGGGCCTTCTTCCAGCTTTCGAATTTTTCAAAGAGCGCGCCGAGTTTGCGGTGCTCCTGGGAAACACTGCGGAATTCCGCTCCCCTGGCGTAGATGGCCGGGTCGGCCATGCGTTCCTCAAGCTCGGCGAAACGGCCGCGCAGGTTATCGATATATCCGGCGATGTCTTCTGGTTCCATAATGCTCCAATTCCGAACTCACGGCCGCCGGAGCGCGGTGAATGCTCCGGGGCCGTCACTCAAAAAAGGGCTTGCAGAACGCGGACGTTCCGGCAAGCCCGGGAAATCGGTTTCAAAACGGCGATTACGCCTTCTTGTAACGGCGGTTGAATTTGTCGATACGGCCCGCCGTGTCGACGAATTTCTGCTTGCCGGTGAAAAACGGGTGGCACTTCGCGCAGATACCGACCTTGTACTCGGGGCGGGTGGATTTGATATGCCAGACTTCACCGCACGCGCAGGTCACGACGGCATCTTCGTACTTCGGATGGATGTCCTTTTTCATTTTGCACAACTCCGTTTTGCAGGTTATATTATCAAAGTTCTTTTGCTTATGCATGAAATCAACAATCTTTATAAAATAACAGAAGTTACCGTAATTTCAAGCGGAAATCAGGAGAAAACACAATGAATTTGACGGAATTTTTAAAGGACGGCGGTTTTTCTCCGGAGGTCGGCGAACTGCTCGCGCCGTGGTGGAGGGAGGACCCGGCGCTCGAAACGATGCCGGAATTCCTCGACGGCGGTTTTTTCCGGGAATACGAGCCGCTGCTCGGGCTCCGGGAATCACCTGCTTCCCGTGTCGACGCGCTTGTCGCGGAGGTGAAAAAACATCCGGCGCTGCGCATCTATGCGAATCTGCTCGACCGCTGGCTGCTCGGCGGCGAACTGGGTCCCGACGGAGCGCGGCTGCCGCTGCCGGTCGGGCGTCTCGGGGAAGAGGGGGCCGGACTCTTCTCGCTGCTGCTGGCGCTGGCGGCACTGCCCCGCATCCGGAAGTCGCAGGCGGAGCTCGGGCTGCCGGAGTCCTGCTGGCGCGGCGTGGCGGGCTGGATCGCCGGGACCGTCACGATCTACAAGGCCGCGCACGACGGTTTTGCCGGGACGAATCTGCAGCAGATCCACTGGCTCCGTTTTTCGATCGAGCGCCGGCTTTTCCGGGTCGGCCGCTTCGAATATCTGGTGCATACCGTGCCGGATTGGGTTCCGGCCGTCTACCGCAGCCGGGCCGACGGCGGCGTGCTTGCGCTCTGCCGCGACGACTGGAGGATCGACGGCGGCGGATTCCGGGTGGAGGAAGGGGGGGAACGGACCTTTCTGGAATGGGACGGCTCCATGCTGACCGGCACACCGATCGACCCGGCCTCGGGGCGTGCTCTGCCGGGCGTACGCCGCACGATCGATCTGGAGGTGTACGAACCGGTACTCACTCCGCATGAATGGGTGCCGAGCGTCCATATCCCGGGCGGCGGCGGCATGACGGCGGAGCTGGCCGGGGCATCGCTCCGGGAGGCGGCGGCGTTTTTCCGCAAATACTTCAAAAAGGAGATCCGCGCATTCGTCTGCGATTCGTGGATTCTGAACCCCGCCTGGATGGAGCTGCTGCCGGAGTCGAATCTCGCGGCTTTCATGCGGGAGCTTTACCTGTTTCCGCGCACGCCGTATCCGCAGGCCGGGCTGTTTTTCGTTTTCGGGCGAAGCGACGGGGATTTTGCGTCGTATCCGGCCGATACTTCGCTGCGGCGCGCGTTTCACCGGCTGTACAACGCCGGAGAGCCGTTCCGCACCGGCGGCATGTTCGTCCTGACGGCCGACCTCGACCGCTGGGGAAGCGGGATCTACCGCTCCCGGTAGATCCCGGCGACATCATCGGAGAAAGGAGGCGGGGCTTCCGGGCGCTTCTTCCGGAAAAAGCTTTCGGCGCGCGAAGATCAGCAGCCCCGAGGGATGATTGATGACCCGGTATTCGGGATCTTCCGCAAGCTGGCTCAAAAGCCGGTTGACTGCGGTCAGGTCGCCGTTGTTGTGATAGTTGCCGCGGTCCAGAATGAAATAGTCAACCCGATCAGGCCGGGTCAGACCGATGCCGAGTTCCGGGAAGTCGTAGACCGTGCCGCGGCGCAGGAAAGCAGGCCCGACCTCATTCTGGCAGATCATCGTCGTTCCGGGCGGATACGGCAGCAGGTCGGTGACTGCCCGAACCTCGTCGGCGTGAAGCAGCAGGCGGATCATCTCCTGCCAGTAGGCCGGACGCAGCGGCAGCGACAGTACTCCGCCGGAGTAGGTGAACTCCGGTTCGACGGTGTAATTCGTATACCGGGTCAGCGGCAGGTCGCAGAAGAGCAGGTGGACGGCCAGCATCAGGATCGCGGCGGAAGCGATTCCGGCACGCTGCTGCCGGAGGGAAGGTTTTCGGCGCCGCAGGAGCACCCGCAGCGTTCGCGCTCCCCAGAGGGCGACGACCGGCGTAACCGCGATCAGCGCCGAACTGTAATGGCTGAAGAGAAGCTGCTGGTGAATGCTCGTGGAAACCAGCTGGATTCCAAGCGTGGGCAGCCAGAAGAGAAGACACATTTTCCAGTTTGCAGCCGGCAGGAACGCGAACGGCACGAGGACACTCACCACCACGCCGGGCACAAATGGATTCCACAGCCCCGCGATCATTCCGAAGATATTCATCAGCGTCTGCGTGAAGGTCGGCGCAAGAAGCGCATAACGGCCGTAGTGCCAGTAATTTTCGCCGAGCAGGAGCGGGTAGTAGATTTTCAGGACGAACAGCGTCCAGAAGGCGGCAGCCGCGATTGCGGCGGCTCCCCAGAGCCGTTTCCGCTTCTGCGTCATCAGCCAGAGCCCCGCCGCGGCGACCGGAATCACGAAGTCCTCCTTGATCAGCGGCGAGAGTGCGAGGAACAGAAAGAAATACGGCATGCGTTTCCGGCTGTAACAGTAAAATGCCGCGAAGAGGAAGAGCGGGAACAGGCATTCGGCGTGGAAGTCGTACAGCGCCAGCCGCGAATAATAGGGGTTGAAGAGGTACATTGCCGTGAGCAGCAGCGGAACCGGACCCGTCCGGAAATAACGTTTCGCGGTCCGGTACAGCAGCGGGGCGGCAAATGCGAGCGCCGCCGACTGGATCAGCGGCAGCCAGATCGGGGAGTCCCGAAGCAGATAGAGCGGGGCGAACAGCATCATTATCGGCGAAAAGTGGTCGAATCTGCCGCGGTAATCCAGCATCAGGCCGTTGCCGGAGGCGGCATTGCGGAGCATGGAGTCGTAGATGCCGAAGTCCCAGTTGCCCACCTGCATCGCTTCGATCTTGTAAAGGCCGAGGATGAAATAACTCAGAAAAAACAGCAGAACCATCCAGCGCAGAAGCAGCGTTTCGCTCTTTGCCGTCAGGGAGAGGCGGGAGCGCGATGCGCCCCGGCCCGCCGCGGCGGCCGCTATTGTGATGAGGAGGATATAACCCAGATAAAGCATGGACTTCACTCTCCTGCGGCCTGGCGGTAAATGGCAAGGTCTTCGGCGGAGAAGCAGCAGAAGACGACCCGCTCCGGCAGCGTTTCGTTCCATGCCCTGACGGTTTCGACGGCGATTTGCGCCGCCTCGCGTTTCGGATAGCGGTAGACGCCGGTCGAAATGGCCGGGAACGCGATGGACGCACAGCCGTTTTTCGCGGCGAGCCGCAGGCTGTTGCGGTAACAGGCCCCGAGCAGCTCCGCTTCGCCGCGGTTCCCGCCGTGCCATACCGGTCCCGGCGTGTGGATCACGAAGCGGCACGGCAGCCGGAACCCGGGCGTGATGACCGCTTCCCCGGTCCGGCAGCCGCCGAACGGGCGGCACGCCTCGAGCAGTTCCGGCCCGGCGGCGCGATGAATCGCGCCGTCCACTCCGCCGCCGCCGAGCAGCGAACAGTTTGCGGCGTTCACGATCGCGTCGACGGCGAGCGTGGTGATGTCGCCCCGGAGGAATTCAAGCTTCATGGCGTCCTCACGATTCGCAGGTCATCAGGGGCCGCGCATAGATGCGGAGCGAGGCGACCCCGGCCCCGGTCGCCGCACGGGCGGGATTCGGGCGCGGAACCTGCTGCGGATCGAATCGCCGCCAGCCGAACTGCTGGAAGTCGCCGCCGTCGAGGAAACGGCCGTTCCAGACGAAGCTGACGATTCCGGCGCCGCCGTCCACATTGACGGTCAGTCTTCCGGCGTTGCGGTCCGGCAGCGGTTCGCTGACCGCGGTCGAACCGCCGCAGCCGTCGGACAGATAAAAAGCGATTCGCCCGTCCGGCAGAAGCTCGACCCGCTCGCCGCGGCCGTCCGGCCCGGTGTGGTCGAAGAGCGTTCCGGCGGCGAACGCCTCAAGCTCGAAGCGGAGCGCATAGCCGTTCCGGGTGCGGACGGACGGGCGGTTGACCGCTTCGCAGTTCCGGTCGAGGAACGGCGGGAAGCGGAACTCCTCCGCGCGCCAGTCGAGCTCCTCCGCCTCCGGCTCGACGGTTTCCCCGGCGGAGCGGCGCCACATCTTTGCGAGGAATTCCGCCGGGATTTCGTGCAGCCGCGCCTTGTTCTTCTCGGTCTCAGTCACAAAATAGCGGCCGTTCTCTTCGACGAGGTCGGGATAGCTGATGCGGATCATCGGGTCGTCGCTGTAAAGCAGCAGCTCGGGTTCGCCCCAGCGGATCACCTTGCCCTCCGGCGAATCGGCCTCGATTCCGGCCAGCAGCCAGACCGGATTGCGGTCCTCGTAGGTCACATACGGGTCGAGGGCGATGAAGCGGCCGCCGTGATTGTGGAACCAGTAGAGGTAGTTCCCGTTTTCGCACTTCCAGACGAAATTCGCCGCGCGCGGGTGTTTGACCGGGCGGCCGTCCGCATAGCGCATGAATTGCGGCGGCTGCCAGCTTTTCCCGCCGTCGCGGCTGTATGCCTCGGCCGGGTGGCCCGCGATGGTGCGGAACGTATCGTAGAAGCTGCCGTCCGAAAGCGGCACGACGCAGTGCTCTTCGCCGACCGGTCCGGCGCCTTCCGGCGGACGGATGCCGGTCTCGCCCTCCGGCAGCGTCTCCCAGGCCGCATCGGCCGGATTGCCGGCCGTGAGCAGGTTCGGGCTCGCCAGAAGGCATCCCTCCGAACGCTGGAAAAATCCGCGCCCCATTTCGCCGACTTTGTTCAGCGTCACGTAAGCCGTTCCATTGTGGATGAACGGGCGCCCCACGTTCCAGAAAAAGCAGAGTTTGCCGCCGTAGACGTTCGCGCGGTCGCACTCGAAGAGGCGGAACGGGATGTCGTAACGCTCCCGGCTCCAGCTCCCTCCGTTGTCATCACTGTATTTGAACACAAAGTGTCCGAGGCTGTCGACCCGGGTGATCACTTCCTGTCTGTCGTGGCTCAGGATCTCACGGACGTTGTCGGAGTTGCGGTTGTAGAAGACGAAAACGCGTCCCGACGGAGCTTTCAGCAGGACCGCGTAGGAGTTTTCCACGTCGCCCGGCGTCTCGACCGGAACCGGTTTCTCCCAGCTTTTCCCGCCGTCTGTCGAGCGGCAGGTCGAGACGTGCTGCCCGGGCGCGCCTTCCTCCCCGGAGCCGGTCGTCACGCAGCAGAGCCATGCGCCGTCATTGCAGCGGATGATATAGGGCTGATCGGCGTAAGTCACCGCCGGAATTTCGAGCCCGTTTTCGAGCAATCGCCAGTCATACATTTCGGAACCTCCTGATTCTGGACTCAAAATAGCACCGTTCCGTGCCGAATGCAACTTGAAAGCACCGGAAAGAGACGCTATATTTTCCGCAACTGACAAAGGACCTGTTGCTATGGAAATACTGTACCGCTCCGATGAAATCGCCGGGCGCATCGCCGCGATGGGGGCTGAAATCACCGAATATTACCGGGGGAAGGAGCTGACGCTCGTCACTTTGATGACCGGGGGACTCTGTTTCGCCGCCGATCTGGCGCGCGCGATCGACCTGCCGCTCTGGATCGATTCGCTCGCGGTGGCCAGCTACCGGGGGTGCCGGAGCACGGGAGAGCTTGAGTTCCGTTCGATGCTGAAGCTCGATCCGGCCGGGCGCGAAATCCTGATCCTCGACGAAGTGCTCGACTCCGGAACCACTCTGAAATGCGTCTGCGACTATTTCGGGAAACGCGGCGCCGCCGGGGTCCGTACCGCCGTCATGGTCGAAAAGAGGCTGCCGCGGCCGAACGGTCTCGCCCATGCCGATTGGACCGGATTCGTGACCGGCACGCGCTATCTGGTCGGCTACGGGCTCGACGCCGACGAGCTGTACCGGAATCTGCCGCACATCGCCGCTCTCGACTGACTCCGCAGAGACGGGGTCAGCCGCCGTACGGGACCTGCAGCCGCCACGCACAATGGTCGCAGACCGGCAGCGCTTTATCCTGTATGGCTTTGCGCCACAGTCCGGCGCGTTCCCCCTCAATCAGTTCCGGCAGCGGGTGCCGCTGCGCGTTTCCGATCGAAAAACCGAAGTAGTCGGTGCAGAAACCGACTTCTCCGTCGTGCCGGATGTGAAGGCGGCAGCCGGGAGCCTGGCAGGGCGGAGTGTCGGCGGGAAGGGACGGATAGCGGTGCCCGGTCACCGTGACCTTTACCGGATGACGCCGCTGCCGGACAAGCGCGGTCTGTTCCTTCAGGCGCGCCAGGTACGCCGCATCGTCGTCGCGGCGCCACGCTTCGAGCTCCGGATAGTCGCACCCGAAATGCGTACGGCTGTAGTTCCGGTAGGCGGCGATCTCTGCTCCTGTGAGGTACATGAGCTGCTGCAGGATGATTTCATCCGGTCCGAGCGGAGCCAGCAGTTCCGGCAGTTCGGCCATGCGTTCCACGTTCGCGTCGGAGACGGTGGTCAGGAAAACCAGCCGGCCGCGCCGCTCCCGCAGTTTTTCAAGACTGGCGCGGACGCGGTCGAATACTCCTTTGCCGCGCACCGCGTCATGCAGCTCGCGCGGGCCGTCCACCGAGATGAAGATCCGGCGGAAGCGGCGGCAGAGCGTCTCGGCATGGCGGCCGGCGAGAGTGCCGTTCGTCACGATCTCAAGCGGATGCCGGCTCGCGGAGAGGCGCTCGGCCAGCTCCTCGAAGCCCGGATACAGCAGCGGTTCTCCGCCCCAGAAGGTGACCGGCGCGTCCGGTTCCGTCTCTTCCGCGCAGCGCAGCCAGAAACCGACCGGCAGCTCTTCGCGGCCGGTACCGAGCATTCCCTTGTTCTGCCCGCAGAAGCTGCAGGCGAGATTGCAGCGGCCGGTCAGCTGGAAATGAACGGCCTTGACCGGATGACGCAACGGCTCACCTCGCTCTGCGGAATTTCAGGATCGCGCCCGCGTTTCCCTGCACCGTGAAGCCGTGTTCGACCGGGGGCTCGCCCCAGACCATCGAATCGAAAACCCACTCCGGCGCGGAGGTGATTTCATCGGTCAGAGGCGACGGCGTGTTGTTGACCGCGATCACGAGCAGCGTATCCGCATCGAGCTCATGCTCGGTCAGCGTCAGGAGCGGATTCGTGCGGAACACGCGGCGGGTTACGCCGGCGGCTTCGGCCGCCGTCGCGTAGAGCCGGTAGAGCTCCGGCGCCTCCGGGAAAAATGCGCGCGGCGTCTCGGTGGCGGCCCGTTCGATCGGAGCCGCCAGGAACAGCGCCTTGCCGCGGCCGTAACCGCAGAGCGTGAAGATCGGATCGTCGTCGATATCGACGGCCAGCACCTCCGCGCGGCGGTTCACGAGATTGAGCTGGTATTCGGCGCGGCAGCGCACGTCGAACTCCCGTTCCTCGGAGCGGATCGTCGTCTCCGCAACCGCCTTGCAGCGGGTCGCGATGTCGATGCCGAACACCGTGCCGAACGGTTCGAGCGAACCGCCGTCGGAACTGACGAACAGCGTCGCGCCGTTTTCGACCTCCCGCAGCAGCGCGTGGTAGCAGCGGGCCGGAATCACATGGGTTCCGCTGACCGACGGCATGATGTAGAATTTCGACGGCTTGAGCGGCTGGCCCGCGTACTGGAATTCGACGTCGAAACCGGCCTGCTTCGCGAGCAGGAAGCTCGCGTAGGCGACACCCCACTGATCCTGGCTCTGGGTCAGAATCACGACGGCGTCGCGCCGGAAGGCCGGCAGCCGGCGGAGCCCGGTCCGGTCCAGGATTTCCCCGAACGCCTTCATTGCCCGGATCGTCGGTTTCGGGGTGCGGTCGACCCGCAGCAGGCCGAGTTCGCGCTCCACGGCGGCCCAGTCGTACGGCGCATGTTCGAGCCGGGTCTGATCGTTCGCGCACCACCACAGGAGCCCGCGGCAGTCATGCGCGAAGCAGTTCCAGAGCATGTTCCGCAGGTAGTTGCCGGCCACTTCATCGCTCGATTGCGACGGCCCGAGGTTGCCGGCCTCTTCGACGAAGGCCGGAACGCCGCCGATGTCGCCGTAAAGCCGGGTTTCGGCCGCGGCATGGAAGGCGTTCCGCATCGTATTGACCGGATCGGTCCCGCAGTGCGGCGTGAAAAGCGGGTACGGGTGCGTGCAGAGCACGTCGGTCACTTCGCCCTGATCCTGAATCGTCCATGCTCCGCGTTCGCACTGCAGCGAATGCATGCCGGAGACGACCGGACGATCGGGGTCTTCGACCCGGACCGCCGACGTGATCGCATTGCTCCAGCACCAGGCTTCCGACGGAGAGTCGCTCCAGGCCATGCAGTTGCATTCGTTGCCGAGGTCCCACGCCGCGATCGCCGGGCAGCCGCGCAGTTCGCGAACCAGATAACGCACCATGCGGACCTGCCACCTGATCGCCGTCGGGTCGGTGATGACGTTCACGCGCTCGAAAGCCGGCGGCACATGCATGCGGCCCGACATCCAGCCGGTCACCAGCCCGACGATGAGCTTGATGCGGTTCGCCTCGGCTACGCGGCACAGCTCGCGGAACCGTTCGACCATGACCTCGTCGACGCCGGCGCGCCCGGCCGGCGTATCCGGCAGCGGCCGCTCGCCGAACCGCATCTCGACGAAGGACTGGCCGCCGCCCGTCAGTGCCTGAATCGGCTGGAAATCCGGCCAGAGCGGGAACACCCGCGCGACCTCAACGCCGTTTTCGGCCAGCAGCCGGAAGTCGGCTTCGACGACCTCCGGGCGCCAGTCGCGCCACATTGCGGTCCCGGCATGGCTGGCCCAGTAGTTGCAGCCGACGAAAAATTCACTCCCGGGGGCGAAGATTCCCTGCGGCTTTTCTGCGTCTGTCATAGATCAACTCCATATATGATTAAGGATGTTTTTTTGTCCGGTCTGCATAATATATACCCTTCTCCGCGAAGGTTTCAATCGAAATTGATTGCTTTTTCGGCGATTCCGCGGTATTTTAATAAATGGAAACAGGATTTTTACCGTAAGGATACGCATGACACGCAGTGAATTCAAAACCCTCGCCATCCAACGCATTCTGCGCCTCGACGGCGCGACCGGGACCGAGCTGGCCAAACGCGGCATGCCGCCCGGCGTCTGTCCCGAAGCGTGGATTCTCGACAATCCCGATGCGATCATCGACGTGCAGCGCTGTTACGCCGCCGCCGGAAGCGATATCGTCTATGCTCCGACGTTCGGCGGCAACCCGCTTAAACTCGCGGAGTTCGGCCTTGCGGACCGGACGGAGGAGATCAACCGCGAACTCGCCAGGCTCTCGCGCCGGGCGGTTCCGGACAAGTTCGTTTTCGCCGATATCGCGCCGACCGGGCAACTGATTGAGCCTTATGGGGAGCTGGCGTTCGACGAAGCAGTGGAGATTTACAAGCGCCAGATCCGCGCGCTGCTCGAAAGCGGCGGCATCGACGGGTTTGCGATCGAAACCATGATGGATTTGCAGGAGGCGCGCGCGGCGCTCATCGCGGTCCGCGAGCTCTCCGAGCTGCCCGCCCTCGTGACGCTGACCTTCGAGCCGGGCGGACGCACACTGACCGGAGTCCACCCCGTCTCCGCGCTGGTGACGCTGCAGGGGCTCGGTGCGGATGCGTTCGGCTGCAACTGCTCGACCGGGCCGGAGGCGATGGCCGGGATTATCCGCTCCGTCAAGCCTTACGCGAAGATTCCGCTTGCAGCCAAGCCGAATGCCGGCATGCCGCACCTGGTGGACGGCGAGACCCGGTTCGACCTCGGTCCGGAGGCGTTTGCAGCCTCGGCCGCCGCGCTGGTCGGTGCGGGAGCGAGCCTGATCGGCGGCTGCTGCGGCACGACGCCGGAGCATATCCGGCTCCTCTCCGAAGCGATCGGCAGCAGCCGCCCGCGGCCGGTTTCGGCCGAGAAGCGCGGGATCGTCGCATCTCCGGGGCGTTTCCGCCGCATCGCGGCCGACGAGCCGTTCGCGCTGATCGGGGAGCGGATCAATCCGACCGGCAAGAAGGCGCTCCAGGCCGAGCTGCGGGCCGGCTGCCTCGATCTGGTCAGGCAGTTTGCCCGCGAGCAGTCCGCGCAGGGGGCCGCGCTTCTCGACGTGAATTTCGGCCTCTCCGGCATCGACGAGGCGGCGACCATGCGCCGTGCGGTCGGCGAGCTCGTGCTGACGACGGATACGCCGCTGTGCATCGATTCGACAAATCCCGAAGCGGTCGAGGCCGGGCTGCGGATTTATCCGGGGCGTGCTCTTTTCAACTCGATTTCGCTTGAGGAGGAGCGGATCGACACGATCCTGCCGATCGCGGCGAAATACGGCGCGATGCTCGTTCTGCTGCCGCTGACCGAGGAGGGGATTCCCGCCACGGCAGCCGACCGGCTTTCCGTGCTCGGCCGGATCGTCGAGCATGCGCGAAAGTACGGCTATACTTCGGCGGATTTCGTCGCCGATGCGCTGATCATGACCATTTCCGCGAATCCCGAGGCGGCCGGAGTGTCGCTTGATTTCATCGAGAAGTGCCGCCGGGAGGCCGGAATCAATACGATCTGCGGACTTTCGAATGTGAGTTTCGGGCTGCCGAACCGCGCCGTCGTGAACCAGACCTTTCTCGGCATGGCGCTCGGGCGCGGACTCACTTCGGCCATTGCGAATCCGGCTGCGCCGGGCATTATGGATACGATTGCGGCCGGGGACGCGCTCGGCTGCCGCGACCGGCGGCTCGAACGGTTTCTCGAACGCTTCGGCAATCAGCCGGCCGCACCGGCGGGGGGAGGCGGCCCGGCGGAGCAGGACGTCCGTCCTCCCGAAGAGCGCATGTTCGACGCCGTGCTGCGCGGCCGCCAGGAGACGGCGCTGAAGCTGCTTGATGAACTTATCGCCGCGAATGCCGACCCCGGCGCGATCGTCAACCGGATTCTGATTCCCGCCATCACCGAAGTCGGCGAACGTTTCGAGCGGAAGGAGTATTTCCTGCCGCAGCTCATGCAGAGTGCGGCGGCCATGCAGAAGGCGATGGAAAAGCTCGAGCCGCTGCTCCGGAAGGAGGGCGGCGGCTCGGACGGCCCGGTTTTCGTGCTGGCCACAGTCAAGGGGGACATCCACGACATCGGCAAGAATATCGTATCGCTGCTGTTCAGGAATCACAATTTCCGGGTCATCGACCTCGGCAAGGACGTTCCGGCCGAGACGATCATCGATACGGCCGTCCGCGAGAAGGCCGCATTGATCGGGCTTTCGGCCCTGATGACGACGACGATGCCTCAGATGAAGGTGGTCATCGACCTCGCCCGGGAGCGCGGGCTCGATATTCCGATTCTGGTCGGCGGTGCCGCGGTGGACGAGGCGTTTGCGGAATCGATCGGCGCGGTATACGGCGCCGACGCCATGGCGGCGGTGCGCAACGCGTCGAAGCTGCTCGGGCTTTAGCCCCGCAATTCCGTTTGCCTGACCGCGGGCGGGATTCGGAGGGGATTCCCTCCGAACTCCGCGGCGTTGCGGGAAAGAGGATCAGCGGACTTGGACGCCGTGCTCTTTCAGATAGGCTTTGAGAGCCGGAATTTCGATCATCCGGAAGTGGAAGACCGAGGCGGCCAGCAGGATTTCAGCGCCGGCTTCGACCGCTTCGAGGAAGTGTTCAAGCTTGCCTGCGCCGCCGGAAGCGACGATCTTTGCGCGGCAGGAATCGGCCATGGCGCGGATGACCGGCAGGTCATAACCGGTTTTCGCGCCGTCCCCGGCCTTGCTGGTCGGCAGAATCACCGGAACGCCGCAGCCGTCGACGCGCTTCGCCCATTCGAGCGCGTCGGTGCCGGTCGCGGTGCGTCCGCCGTCGATATATACTTCGTAACCGGAGGGCAGGGCCGGATTCACATCGACGTCGATCGCCACCGTGAGCGCGTCGGGACCGAATTCCCGGATGATTTCCGTGATGAGCTCCGGCCGGCGGTAGGCGGCGCTGCTGACGGAGACCTTGTCGGCTCCGGCTTCGAGCACATTCGCCGCCGCCCTGATGTCGTTGATGCCGCCGCCCACGGTGAACGGCACCGTGCAGACCGCCGCGACTTCGCGGACGACTTTCGCCAGCGTCGGGCGGTTTTCGACCGTCGCCGTGATATCAAGCATGGCAAGCTCGTCGGCTCCGGCGGCGCAGTAGGCGCGGGCGCACTCGACCGGGTCGCCCGCATCGGCGATGTCGACGAAGTGGACGCCTTTGACCACGCGCCCGTTCTGCATGTCGAGACACGGCATGATGGAAATAGTCTGGGACATTCTCTGGTTTCCTTAAAAAAGTTGTTTCCGGCGTTCCCGCACTTCGGCGGTCGCCATTTCGAGCATGCGTTCAAGAAGCCGTTTCCTGCCTTCGGCATCGAGCTGGAGAAAGCGGCCCATCAGCTGGTTTTCGACGGGAGAGAGCGCCGTATAGGCGGTCGGCCTGCTTTCGGCCGCTTCCCGGAGCAGTTCGTCAACGAGATTTTTTTTGCCGTTATCCGGCAGCACGTCGAATGCGTCGAGCAGAATTTTCTGGTCGCTGAACATTTCGACCAGGTCGGGGTGACGGCGGTAGGCGCGGCCGATGCGGATCGGGGGCTTCTCCGGCGGCGGTTCGGCGCTGGCCAGATAAGGGCGGAGCACCGGGTAGATCCTGTCCCAGGTCTCTCCGCGCACATGGCGCGTCTTTCTGGTGATGAACCTCCGGAGCAGTTCGATCCGTACGCCGGTGACTCTCGAAAGCTCGTTGATCGACAGCGCTTCCGCGCATTTGTCGAGGGCATGGGCAATGTCGTCGCTGATTTTTTTCATCGTTTAATCAACCTGTCAATCATTCCAGCTCGAACATCTTGTCGAGTTTGTCCGCCTGCCGGATCAGATTCTGGAATTCTTTTTCATTGTATTGGTACATCGTCTGCAGCTTGCTGACGATGCGTTTGCAGTTGTCGGTTTCGAGTTCGAGCTTTTCGATCGTGCCGTCCACGAGCAGGACGTTGACCGCCCCCCTGTGGTTGAAGGGCCAGTCGGCGACGAGCGGAAGCTTCGGATTCGATTTCGTCGTGAAACCGCCGAAATAGATGAAGGAGCAGTTGCCGATATCGAACAGCTCCGGGCTTTCGGCCGGCTCGTCCTCACCGAAAGCGCCCGGGCAGACCGTCGCTTCGAGCGGCAGGAATTTTCCGGCGAGAAGCGCGCGGATTCCTTCGATATTCTCCTTCTCCGGGTAGGCGCCGCCGTGCCGTTCCGCGTATTGCGCCAGCGCATCCTTGAACAATTCGAGCTTGATCTGGCACTCTCCGGTCGTATCCGGCGCTTCGGCGCTCTCTTCCGCTCCCGGAAGGAGGCCGCCGTTCCGCTTCAGGTACTCTTTGGCGGCCATGCTGCCGACGGCGACCGGCAGGACGAGCTGGTTGACGAGTTTGCTCTGGTTGCTGTCCAGACTGCTGTTCCCTGTGGCGAGGAAGTTGTTGCCGTCACGGGTCAGGACGGTGAGCTGCGACGGAGTCCAGCTGTCCGGATTCACCCGGAAGGAGAGTTCGAACTCCTCCATCAGCAGGTTGAAGACTTTCGCATAGCTTTCATTGTTGTAGAGATAGCCGATGCCGGATTCCGGCAGCCCGGCGGAAAGGCGCTGGAACGCTTCCGTCGCCGCTAGCTTTTTCTCCGGGGCGGTAAACGCTTTTTCGGCGGCGAGGCTGCTGTACAGGGTGATGCGGCCCTCTTTCAGCATGGCGACGGGCCGGGCTTTCGGAGCGTGTTCCCCGAGCACCGTGCCGAATTCGATGCGCTCATTCTCCACTTTGGTTCCGGGCAGGAAGAGCACGACTTTGCGCAGGAGCCCGGCGAGCTTGCCTTCGCCGTCCGGCAGCGACAGCATCAGATGGTTGCCGGAAAGCGCTTCATCGGAGCCCTCGGCGGCGATGGAGGCGAAGCCGACGACGCCGGAGAGGCCGGCCAGCAGCTTCTCCGGAGGTTCGCCGACAAAGAGCGCAATCCGCTCGTCATGCAGATACTGCGAAAATTTTTCGCTTTGCGCGAATACCCGGTAGACCGCATCGGGCCGGAGCTCGAATTCGAAGGCCGAATCGACATCGGCGGGCAATGCGTTCCACGAAGCCGCGAGCGGCCGGTTCTCCGTGCCGGGCAGCGCCCAGAGGAACCCTTTGCTTTCGGGCCTGACCGCGAGGAAAGTCCGGTTGCGGAAGAGGAGCGGTTCACGGTCATCCGAAACGCGCACGGAACTGGACCCGCAGCCCTGAATATCCTCGAGGCCGGAGAGCCGGTAGGCCAGCGCCATATGGAGCGACGCATCCATGATTTCCGTGAAGTTTTCCGGCGGTTCCGGCATGGAGGTGAAGCTGTTGAACAGCTGAACGCCGATCCGGTCGGCCGCCTCGAAAACATAACGCGGATTCATGATCTGATAGTAGGTGCCGCCGGTATCCAGCTGTGCGGCGACCGTGCGGTAGATGCGGGCGTCCTCCGCCTGGCCGGATGTGCTTTCGCAGCCGGCCGCCAGAAGAATCGCGCCGCCGAGCAGGGCGGAAACCGCTCCATTCTGTATCTTCATGAATTCACCTCTTGTTTCAAACTGTATTTGGCTCCTGTGGAAAAGAATATAAATTGTTTTCGTTTCCTGCGCAAATCGCAAATGAGATTTTTCCGGTAAAAAGTCACTGTGCCTCCTTCGGTTTCGGGAGCGTGAGCGCATATGCCGTGTTGCAGAGCGCCATCACCGCCGCGAAGATGAAGAGGAATCCGACGCCGAAGCTGGTCCAGAGCCAGCCGCCGAGCAATGCGGCCAGCACGCTGATCAGGTGGTTGACCGAAATTCCTGTGGTCAGCGTCGCCGTGACCTCCTCGGTCGAGTCGGAGATTTCACGCACATAGATGCTCGACGCCATCGACGCCGTCGAGATGATCGCGTCGAAAACGTAGGTGATCATGACCGCCCAGACGGCGACTCCGGGCGGAAACAGTCTGTCGGCGAACCCGTAGATCAGGCAGACGAAGAAGAGCACGACCGTGTCGTAGATCATGACGTTCCGGTAGCCGACCTTGTCGATCAGCCGCCCGATCAGCGTGCCGCCGAAGATGTTGATCGCGGCGCAGATGCCGACCAGCAGCGCCATTTCCGCCGTGTCGAGCCCGTAAATCAGGATCAGCACGAACGGGGCGAAGGTGATGAAAATCTGCTTGCGCGCGCCGTAGAAGATTTCGAGCATGTAGAATTTCCGGAATTTCCGGCTGAAGTAGAGCCGCGGCCGCCTGACCTGCTGCGACTCGGTCAGTTTCGGGAAGCTGGCGAGGTACATGGCGGCCAGCAGGACGATGATGACGATCCAGATGAAGTTATAGAGCGTTTTCTGCGGAATCTCCGGAAAATGCCGCCGGGCGAAGAAGAACACCCCGGCCGCGAAGAGTCCGCCGGCGACCTGGCCGAGAAAGCCCGCGCTTGACGTGAGGCCGAGCGATGCGCCCGCTTTTTCGTGCCGGGCGATGTGCATGGCGATCGAGTTCCGCGCCGGCATGAAGATGTGCTCTCCTGCGCTCCAGATCATGACCAGCAATATGAGCAGCGCGTGGCTGGAGCCGACGAAGAGCAGTCCGACGACGCCGGCGAGCGCGATCAGCGCCCCGATGCGCAGGATTTTCCACTCGCTCGCCCGGTGCATCAACGCGAGGATCACGATCAGGAAAAGCCCCGGCAGCTCCCGGAAGAATTCGAGCACGCCGCGCTGCCACTCCGTGAAGTGCTGGATGTCGACGAGATAGTTGTTGAGCACTCCGTAAAAACAGTTGTAGGCGATGCCGTAAATCAGGACGCCCGCGAAGAAGTTTCGGACGCCGCGCCCGGGCAGGAAGATGTTCCAGTCGTTCAGAATACGGTTCCGCATGATCGCTTGTTTTGACTCCCGAATAAATAGTATAAAATAGCTTCGGGAATGTATTTTTTCAAGTTGCCGGAGGGGTCGTCTGCACTGAATTGCGCGGTTTTGCGTCCCTGCCGGACCGGCAGTGCCCGGCGGAAAACTTTGAAAATCTGCCGTTGCCGCCTTGATGTGCCGCCGATTCGGGGGTAGTGTATAACCGCCGGAGGCGGGGAGGGCCCGTTTTGCCGGAAATCAAGGGGACGGTATATCAATACCATCGAAACATTAACAATGCCTTTCTCGCGGAGGTAGTGCGGTGAAGCCGCACGAAGCGCCGGAGACGAGCACGACACGCAGTGTCGGGCACGGTCTTTTGAGACGAGCACGACACGCAGTGTCGGGCACGGTCTTTTGAGACGAGCACGATACGCAGTGTCGGGCACGGTCTCCTTCGAGAGAGGGGGCTTCCGAAAAGTAGCTGAAGCTTTTGGGCACTTGGTCCGAAAGACCCCGGGCCTGCGGGCGGAGGAGGCGCTTTTTGGGGAACATGGGAGAATATCATGAAGAAGCTGATTGGAGTCATGCTGGTTGCGGCGGCAGGCGCCGCCGTGTTTGCCGCCCCGGCGTTCCGGGTCGATGTGAACGGCGCGCGGAAGGAGGGAAAGGTCCGGCTTGAGCCGGTCGCCGGCGAACAGATGAAGGTCATGGCGCCGTCGTTCCGCCCGGAAGCGGAGCGGGTCAACTACGTGACCGCTTATTCCGCCGCGCCGCTGAAGGCCGGGGAATGGACTGAATGCACCTTCTCGTTCAGGGCCGCCGACGGCGGCAGGGTCACTCTTGAGATGGGCGGCCAGTGGGCGCAGAACAAGGATGCTCGCGAATGGGTCCTGGTCGGGCCCGTCAAGGTCAACGGAGAGGTTCTGCCGAATTCGGATTATGCGAAAACCTACAAAGCCGGCAATGGCAGGACCATGCCGTCCGGCTATTGGCTGGCCGGAGTTTCCGAGATTGTGCCGGGCGCCGGTCCCGACGGCAAGGCGGCGATCCGCACGAACCATGACAACCGTTTCTACCGCGTCCTCGAGGTCGAACCGGGCAAGACCTACACGGTCAGCGCCATGGTGAAGCCGGCGGAGTAACCGGCCGGGAGAGAAGCGGGGGCCGATTCTCCTCTGGAATGGAGGGGATACGGGGGGATTTCCAACTGGCATCCCCCTCCCGGGAAAGTAATGTTTTTGAGGGTTTTTCATCATTTCCGGATATCGTTTCAACAAACAGGTCGGCCAATCGGATTCTCGGCAAATGACTGTTTTTCGGCGGCATCATGCAGTTTCTTTCATCAGGGGCAAATTCTCATTGTTTCAGAGAATCGGTCGAATGAGTCATGCAGTATTCGACCAGCTGGTCGATATGGGCGGTTGCCATGGCGATACAGATGTCTGACGCTCCGTAATAGATTTTCACCGAACCGTCCGGCTCCGGGATGATGCCGCATGGAAATACGACGTTGGGGCGGTAGCGGGGGGCCAGTTCGTATTCCATCCGCGGCGTCAGCACGGGAAATGGGCAGCGCGCCCGGATCAGCCACGGTTTCTGAAGATCAAGCAGCATCAGGCCGGCGCAATAAACCTTTCCCCCCTCGGGAGGCCAGATTTTCCAGCCGTCCGCAGTGCACTCTTCCGGAACGAATGCACCGTGAAAGAAGGTCAGCCATCCTGCCCCGGTTTTAATCGGCGGGGCGGCGGGGCCGATTTTATGACTCCCCCAGGCGACATCCAGATAGGAGAGCACCAGATGGTGATTTCCCCAATACTCCAGGTCCGGAGAGTCGGAAAACCAGATATCATAACCATTCTCCGGGCGGTAAGCGCGGCGGAACGGGCGTTCCAGCCGCGCAAATTTTCCGTTGATCTTTTCAGGAAAAACAACAGCGTTGCGGTTATCCGGCAAAGAGCGGTAGATTCTTTCCCAATGGCGCAGGTCACGGCTTCTGGCAATGCACAGAAAAATTCCTTCCTCCCGCAAGTTGTCCTCCTGCGGATCGGAGCAGTAGGTCAGAATATATTCGCCGTCGATCATCGTGATGCGCGGATCATTCAGGTGTCCGCATTCCGAAGCGTCCGGCCGCAATATCGGCTCCGGTTCCACGGTGAAATGAATGCCGTCATCGCTTAACGCCAGTCCCAGCATCTGTTCGCCTTCATGGCTGTCCACCCGGATTACCAGCGCATAGCGGCCGTTCAAGCG
Source organism: Victivallis lenta (assembly GCF_009695545.1). Taxonomy (NCBI): domain Bacteria; kingdom Pseudomonadati; phylum Lentisphaerota; class Lentisphaeria; order Victivallales; family Victivallaceae; genus Victivallis; species Victivallis lenta. The sequence continues at coordinate 130,243 of NZ_VUNS01000010.1, forward strand.
GGTTGCGGCGGGATTGTACACGCGCTTGCAGCTGTAGGGGATATCTTCTGTGGTCAGAATCGGATTTTCCGGGCATCGGCGGAGCAGAGCCGGTTCCAGGCTTGTCAAAGAAGCGAAATCGAGTTTCATGATGATATACCTTTCTCTGGTGCTGTCGCGGTTAAACGAACAATACGCACTCCTTTTCCGGAATGAGAGACGAATTGCTCCCTCCGGGGCTCGTTGCGCATGAAGGGGTCAGCCTGGTTTTTGCGAGGCGTTGCGGTAGGTCGCGGGCGGAGAACCGAACAGGCGCTTGAAGGTGCGCGAGAAGTGGAAACGATCCTTTACGCCGATTTCGGCGGCGATGGCATCGATTTCCAGATCGGTCGATTCGAGCAGCCGCGCCGCGAGCGTGTAGCGCAGGTTCAGCAGATACTGGTGCGGCGTGCTGCCGGTCACTTCGCGGAAGCGGCGGATAAATGAATTCGGAACGAATCCGGCGCGCGCGGCCAGCTCGGGGATATCGAGTTCCCTGGCCGGATGATTGCGCATCCAGTCGCAGACGCGGGTGATGCGCCGGTCGCGGTCGAGCTCGCAGAGCGCTTCGGCCGGAACACGGGCGAGGGCCGAGGCGGCGAGGGCGAGCCCGATCAGGTCGGTCCGGCCTCCGGACTGCCCCTCGTCGACCAGCCGGCGCCCTTCGTCCACCAGCGCTTTCAGGTCGGGCGTCAGTTCGATGCGGTTCAGCCGGTATTCCGGGTTGCCGAAGAAGGAGGCGGCTTCGAAGTGGATGTAATACTGGCAGACCGGCCGTTCGCGCCAGGTGACGAGTTCCGGGTACGGCGGCAGCAGATAAAGGGCGTCGGGCAGCAGTTCGATCCGGGTTCCGTTCCGGTACACTCCGGCGCCCGGGCCGTCATGGTGGTACAGCCGCCAGTAGCCGCCGGTCAGATGGAAGTGGTTCCAGAAGCTGCCGAGGTGCGCCTGCCAGACGCCGTCGAGCCGCAACTGCCGCCCCGCGGGCAGAAGAATGTTTGTTTTCGTCATATCTGCCCGCACTTTCTTCATAGGAGAAGTGTTGCAAAAATACATATTCCCGGGTACAATATATGCAGCCTTCGATGTTTTTGCAAACGGCAAAGGAGAAAAAAATGGGAAAAGGCAACACGGCATGGTTTGTTCGCGACCGGTTCGGAATGTTCATCCACTGGGGACTTTATGCGCTCCCCGCGCGGCATGAGTGGATCCGCAACATCGAGCGGATTCCGAACGAAGATTACGAAATCTATTTTGAGATGTTCGACCCGGATCTTTTCGACCCGAAGGCGTGGGCGCGGGCCGCACGGGAGGCCGGCATGAAGTATTTCGTCATTACGACGAAGCACCATGAAGGGTTCTGCCTATGGGATACGAAATATACAAATTACAAGGTCACGAACACCGCGGCCGGACGCGACCTGCTGCGCGAGGTCGTCGATGCGTTCCGGGCGGAGGGGCTGAGGGTCGGCTTCTACTATTCGCTGATCGACTGGCACCATCCGGATTTCCCGATCGACCGGATTCATCCGCTGCGCGACCTGCCGCCGGAGGAGATTGCGAAGCTGAACGCGCCTCGCGACATGAAGCGTTACGCGCAGTATATGCGCGATCAGGTGACCGAGCTCCTGACCGGTTACGGGAAAATCGACATCATCTGGTTCGACTTCTCGTATCCCGGCGAAAACGGCAAGGGGCATGAGGATTGGGAGTCCGAAAAGCTGTATGAGCTTGTGCAGCGCCTGCAGCCCGGCATCATCGTCGACAACCGGCTCGATCTGCCCGAATCGGCCGATATCGTGACGCCGGAGCAGTATACGCCCGACCGCGGCATGGTCGATGCGGACGGCAGGCCGGTCGTCTGGGAGGGATGCCAGACCTTCTCCGGCTCCTGGGGCTACCACCGTGACGAAGCGACCTGGAAATCGCCGCGCATGTGTCTTGAGATGCTGATCAACCACGTGTCGCGCGGCGGGAATCTGCTGATGAACGTCGGCCCGACTTCGCGCGGCTATCTCGACAAGCGGGCGCTCGACCGGCTGGCGGCCTACGGAGCGTGGATGCGGTACAACTCGCGTTCGATCTACGGCTGCGGACAGGCCCCGGCTGAATTTGCGGCCCCGGAGGACTGCCGGTTCACCTGGAATCCGGAGACGAAGCGGCTCTATCTGCACTGCTTCGCCTGGCCGTTCAAGCATATTCATCTGCACGGCCTGGGCGGCAAGGTCAGGTATGCGCAGCTTCTGGCCGACGGCAGCGAGATCCGCATGCGCGAGTCGCAGGGCGACAACCTGAACAGCGGCACGCCGGAGAACGCGCTGACGCTTGAGCTGCCGGTGCTCCTGCCGGAACAGGGTTGCGAGATTCCGGTGATTGAACTGATTCTGAAATAAAAGGTTTCGCGGAAAAGAAAGCCGCCGCGGCGTGTGGAACAGCGCGGCGGTTTTCTTACCGTTGTTTCCTCTCCGGGGTCCGCGGCGCATGCACTGAACCGGCGGCCTGGAGCTTATCCCAGAATAAGCTCTTAACGCAAATCCCGGGCTGAAATGCGTTCCTCGCAGGTGGCGTTCTTCAGTTTGTCGTAGAGAATGCGGCATTTCGAGACGATACGGGTCTTGGGGCGGAACTGCGGATTGATCGGACTTTTTTCGGGCTGGAATCCGTCGTATTCGATTCTCCCGAGTTCGAGCAGCAGGAACGGAAGGTCCTCGCTGCTCCAGGGACGGGCGGTGCCGCGGGCGATTTCGTCCGCTTCTCCCGGCCGCATGGCGGCCCGATAGGCATCGGTCAGGTAGAGCAGCATCGGGACTTCGACGGTCTGCCGGGTCGGCATGAATTCCATATGGAGAATCGTATCTTTTTCTTCATAAAGGTTTTCGCCGTGGTCCGGCAAATAGAGCAGGAAACCGTTCGGATTGCCCCGGCGCAGTCTGCCGATCAGGGTGTCGAGAATGAAGTCGTTGTACAGCACGGAGTTGTCGTAGTGGTTGACGATTTCTCGATTCTGTTTCTGCTGGGCGTTGAAGAATTCCGGGGCTTCGTCGAGCGGGAACCGGCGGAATGACGCGGGGTAGGTCGCTTCGTAACCGCTGTGGCTGCCGATCAGGTGCAGGATGATGAATTTCCGGGGAGCCGGGTCGGCGAGCGCTTCGTCGAACAGCGGCAGAAGCGCTTCGTCGGGGCTTGATTTCCAGACGGTCATGGTGTTGCGGAACACGTCGGCGCGGGCGGCGATGGCCATATAGGTCAGCCCGAGCTCGGAGGCGTTCGCCTGGTTGCTCAGGTACCAGGTCCGGAATCCGGCGGCCCGCATGAGGTCGATGATGTTCGGCACTTCGAAGAACTTTTCATCCACGTCGTGCGCCTCGAAGCTCAGGAGCTTGGGAAGGACATTGTTCGTGAAGGAGTTCGGCGCGGTCACGTCCCGGAATACGTAAAGCTCGTTCCGGGCCGCCAGCTCCTCCATGCGCGGCATGGTCCGGCGCGGGTAGCCGTAAAGCGAGCTGTGGTATTTCGAGTGCGACTCGCCGATGACGAGGACGTAGACGGCGGACTCCTCGCGGCTGACCGCTTTCAGCTCCGCATTGGCGGCCGCGAGATCGTCCGCCATGAATTCGGCGTCGAGCTTCTCTTCGAGAAAGCGGTCGATGAGGACCGGCAGCGTCATGACGCCGTACCGGTTGTTCTCCGCGTCCGGCCGGAGCGAAAGGGCGAAATTCAGCAGGAGCGGCCCGGCGAGAATCCACGCCGCGAATCCGGCCGCGACGAATTTCCGCTTCAGGAACACAGCGAAAAGGAGGCCGCTCGCGGGATAGGCGAGGAGCAGCAGAACCGTTTTCCCGTTCAGCAGATAGAAATGAATGAAGCCGAGCACCTCCGTCCAGTTCGTCGCCCGGGCCAGGAACCAGAAGGAGAGCCGTGTCTGGCTCTGGAAATGCACGAAGAAAAAGAGATCCAGGAAATGAAAAGTTCCGGCCAGCACACAGGCCGCGAGCATGACCGTCCGCCCGAAGCGCGGGGAGCCGAAGCAGCCGAACACCGCGAAAAGGAATAATCCGGATACGGTCAGCAGCGCGGCGATCAGGAGATTTTCGAGGTCGAACATATGCAATCCGCGGCAGTTGGCGATCCAGATCGTCAGATCCGGGAAGACGAGCAGATAGCCGAAGAACCAGAACCACGGGCGGATTCCGGAGTACTTTTCCCAGAGCCGCTTCATGGTGTTCTGATCTCCTCATGGAGTTTTTTGAGGGCGGCGACGGCGGCTTTCCGGACGGCGGACGCTTCGGGGTCTCCGCTCGTGCGCGCCGTTTCGAAAAGCCGTGCGAGCACCGGGACGGCCTCTTCCGGGCGCCCGGCCTTCCGGAGCTCCCCCGCGAGCGCGAAGCTTGCTTCGGCCCGCATCGCCAGCGGCAGCTGCGGTTCTGCCAGGAGCGCGGTGAACGCGGCGGCGGCATTGGCGTGATCCCCTTCGAAAACATAAGCCGAGGCGGAGTTGAAGGCGGCAAGGCGGCGGATTTCAGGATAGGTCGCCTTTTCGATGATCGCCGCATAGACGGCCCGCGCTTCGGAGAACCGCTTCGCGTTCATGTACTGATCCGCCAGCCGGATGCGGGCCTCTTCAACCGCCTCGGGGTGGGAGGCTTCGTATTTCGAGATGACTTTGACGAGCCGTTCCGGCGTTCTGGCGGTGAGGAAGTCGCGGTTTACGGCGAGCGCCCGGTAGCGCAGGCATACATAAGTTGCCGCTCCGGCGAGCAGAAGCAGCAGGAGCAGCGCGAGAATCCGGTCGGAGGAGCGTGAGGCGTTCCGGGAGGAGGCCGGGACCGTCTTTCCCTTTTGATTGTCATTGTCGATTCGGCACATGCTTTTACCATATCTCCGGCCGGTTTTTTTTGCAACTCCGTTCCGGAAGAGATTCGCGGCTTTTCGCTGAAAATCGATTGCGTCGCGCAAATAATGAGATATATTATCGAAAAGATAAACGGTTCCGGGCCGGCGCCCGGCGGTATCAAGGAAAAGAGGGATCTGTTCTATGAAAGTCGCGATCGTTTCGAATCCGCGCCACCGGGCCGGGGATATGATCGAATACCTGCTGCTGCGGGCGGTGCACACGTTCAACAAGTTCGTTCCGGCCGACCTGCTGATTGTGGAAGGCGAGCTCGGCGAACCGGAGGAGGGGTTCCTGAAGGATCTGTTTCTGTCGGTCGAGCGGCGCAGGCTGCCGCTGGCTCCGCTCTGGCTGGTGCGCCAGGAAGGCGCGGCGCTGCCGGAGGCGCCGGAACAAGTTGACGTGAACGGTGTGCCGGAGTCCCCGGCTGCGCTGGTGGAGCGCATTCGCCTGGCTGCGGGCGGCTTGCCCGACTTCTGCCGTGCTCCGTTCGAGGCGGTGCTGGCCGATGTCGGCGCCGACGGCTCGATCCGGGCGGAACGGGTGCCGATGGCGGTTGAGAAGCTTCCGGGCGTCACGGACTTTCACGTGCACACCCGCATGGCCTACTGCTGTGAAAACATGGATATCCCGAAGGCGCTCCGGATGGCGGAGCTGTCGAACATCGAAACGGTCGCCTTCATCGAACACTCCGGGCAGCTCTATTTCGATGTGGACGACTACTGGGCCGGGCGCTATGTCTGGAAGACGCGCGGCAAAGCCGACGGCTGTCCCGCGGTCTGCCGCATGCCGGGCTATGAGGAGACGATCCGCGAGGGGCGGCGCTCCGGCGCCTTCCTGAACGGCTTCGAGCTCGATGTGGACCGCAACGGCGACATCATTCTCGACGAACCCGACCGGCGGTTCGCGCAGGTCCGGCTCGGCGCATATCACCATATGGCCGAGAAGTATGATGCGCACATCGCATCGAGGCAGTTCCTGTTCTGCACCGAGGCGCTGCTGAAATACGGCGTTCACATTCTTGCGCATCCGTTCCGGATCTTTCCGTGGTCCGGCATGGCGAAGCCGAAGGAGCTTTACGAACCGGTCGCCGAGCTGCTGCGCCGCTGCGGCGTCGCGGCCGAAGTGAACTTTCACCAGAATGATCCGGAGCCGGAGTTTTTTGAAATATGTCTGAAGAAGGGGGTGAAGATCGCGCTCGGAAGCGATTCGCACAATCTTTATGAAGTCGGCTTCTTTCTGCCGCATTTCCGTTTTCTCGCGGAGCTCGGCGTGACGGGCCGGCTCGACGAAGTCCTGTACCGTTTTCCCGAACAAGCCAGATGAAGGAGTGAAAAAGGATGTTTTATAAACCGGATGAAAATCGTTACAAGGAAATGAGTTATCGCCGCTGCGGGAAGACCGGCCTCAAACTTCCTGCCGTTTCGCTCGGACTCTGGCACAATTTCGGCAGCGTCGATGTTTACGACAACGCCCGTGCGATGGTGCAGACGGCGTTCGATCTCGGAATCACGCATTTCGACCTTGCGAACAACTACGGGCCGGAACCTGGCTCGGCCGAACTGACCTTCGGGCGCATCCTGAAGCAGGACCTGATGCCGTTCCGCGACGAGCTGATTATTTCGAGCAAAGCCGGCTACACGATGTGGCCGGGGCCTTACGGCGACTGGGGCTCGCGCAAGTACCTGATCGCGAGCTGCGACCAGAGCCTGAAGCGTATGGGGCTCGATTATGTCGACATCTTCTATCACCACCGCTGCGACCCGGAAACTCCGATCGAGGAGTCGATGCGGGCTCTCGACCAGATCGTCCGTTCCGGCAAGGCGATCTACGCGGGGATTTCGAATTATCCGCCGGCGCAGGCGGCCGAGGCGTTCCGCATTCTGCGCGAACTCGGGACGCCGTTCGTCCTGCACCAGATCCCGTACAATATGCTGAATCGCGGCCATGAAGTGCAGGGCTCGTTCCGGCTGCTCGAGCAGGAGGGAGTCGGCGGCATCGTCTTTTCGCCGCTCGCCCAGGGATTGCTGACCAATCGATATCTCGACGGAATTCCGCAGGATTCGCGGGTCGCCCGCAACGGCTTCCTCAAGAAGGAGGCGCTGACGCCGGAACTGCTGGCGAAGATCGGGAAGCTGAACGGGATCGCATCCGGCCGCGGCCAGACGCTGGCCGAAATGGCGATCGCCTGGCTGCTCGCCCGCCCGGGCGTGACTTCGGCGCTGATCGGCGCAAGCCGTCCGGCCCAGATCCGTGATGTGGTCGCCGGGCTTTCGGGGGCTCCGCTGACTCCCGCGGAGCTGGCGCGGATCGACGCGATTCTCGCGTGACGGAGGACGCGCTGCTGCCATGAACGGGGTCGGCAAATGGCTCTGCCGGCTGCTGCCGGTGCTGTCTCTGCTGCTGCTGCCGGCGGCGGCGCAGGCGCTCTCCTGCGCCGTGTGCGGGCGGCAGATTCACGGGCAGTACCTGCGGACCGAAGGGAAAATCGTCTGTTCGCCCGGCTGCTGGGAGAAGCTGCTGCCGCATTGTTCGGTCTGCGACTCTCCGCTTGCCGGGCGCTACACGGTTATCGACACCGGCGCGGAGAAGCGGCTTTTCTGCATGGAGTGCGCAAAGCTGCCGCGCTGCTTCGCCTGCGACCTGCCGTGCCGCGGAGAGCAGCTGCCGGACGGGCGCACGCTCTGCGGCAGCTGCCTGGCGACGGCGGTCACCGATCCGGCCGAGGCCGAAAAGCTCTTCCGCGAAGTCGAAAGAGAGGTTGCCGAGCTGCTCGGTTCGCCCGGCTGCGGCCGGACCGGATTCGTCCTCTGCGACCTCGCCACCCTGAACCGCGGGCGGGAAATCGTGCCCGGCGGCAAGTATGAGCTCGGCCGCTGCAACTACGAATATCGGACGCGGACCTATCCGGGCCGCAAGCCCGAAATCGTCTCCGAACGCTGCACGATCCTGATTCTGGACGCATTGCCGCGCGACCAGTTCATCGAGGTCGCCGCGCACGAGGCCGCGCACGACTGGCTGAATCATCACGGCCGCTTCCTGCCGCCCTCCTGGAGCGAAGGGTTCCCGGAATATGTCGCAAGTCTCGTCAACCTCCGGCACGGCAACGGGTCGCGCAATCTCCGCATGGAGAAGAACGAAGATCCTGTCTACGGCGCCGGCTTCCGCGAAGTGAAGGCCTATGCCGACCGGCACGGCCTGCGGAAACTGCTCGAATACGTCCGCCGGACGCGCTGACCGGGCGTCGTTTTTTTCTGCTGTTTTCTCGGTTTCCCTTCTGCTCTGGTTTCTTCCCTCATGCCGGTTTCACCGGAAAAGCGTGCCGATGATCGAAAACGGAGGCCGGAACTGATTGGCTGCGGAAAAAAGCCGAAATTTTCTTTCCGCCTATTGACATTTCATGAGAAATTGTTCATACTTATATCGGAGCTTGTATTTTACTTGTATTGTTTTGAGAAGGAGAGCAGATGGGTTCTCTTCCGAAATATGAAGAGTTGGCGAGACGGATTACCGGAGATATTCAGAACGGCATTTATCCGGATGGAACGCCGCTGCCGTCGGAAGCGGAGCTGGCTGCGCAGGCCGGTGTTTCGCGCGTTACTGTCCGTCAGGCTCTCGTGCAGCTCAGCCGGCTCGGCATTATCGTCAAGCAGCAGGGGAGGCGCAGTGTTGTAAATGTCGCCGCCGTTCCGGAGCGTACACGCACACTCCGGTTCGCCTGGATCAGCCGGGATCCTTTCGCCGGGGCCACTCCCGTTTATCTGGAAATTTTCAATACTCTGCAACGTATGATGATGAGAATCAACGCCAATCTGGTTTTCATGCCGATGATTGATCCCCGGGAGGAAGACTGGGTGCTTTCGGTTCTCGATTCTTTTGACGGAATACTCCTGGCCGGAGTCCGCAGTGCGACGATTATTCCCGCATTGGACCGGCGGCTTCGGGCAATGCCGAATGTGATAGAGATTGACGATATCGGAGACTCGCCGGCCGCCTGTACGATCTGTACGGATAATTATCTGGCCGGCTGCATGGCTGCCGATTATTTGATTGACCGCAATCGTAACGTCATTGCCTGCGTCAGTGGCAATTGTACGGTTTACCGCGGCTTTCATGACCGCACACGGGGAATTATCGATCGGTTTGCGGAACGAAAGAAACCTCTGGTTCTGTTCAATTCCGAGGATGAAAATATCGCAACTGAAGCGTATGGCGCCGCTCTGCTGAAGTTGCTGGAGGAGCAGCCTCAGCTTGATACGGTCTGGCACGTGGTCGACTTCACTGCGATTCAGGTCCGGCGCCGGCTGGAGGAGGTTGCGCCGCGCGAACCCGGATTTTACCGTTCCGCCGGTGTTGACGGGATGGCTTCCGTTCTCAAGGACGAAAAATTTCACGTTTCGCTGCGCCACCCGGTTGAGGAGATAGCCGACCGGGTTTTCCGGACCATGCTTGATTTTACTGCGGGGAAATTTCCTGCGCAACCGGTCCAGCTGATAGAGCCGCTGCTGCTGCCGTGGAGCTTCGCATCGGAAGACAGCGTCGTTAATGCCGGATAAAATCTTTCTGAAGGATATTTTTCGGAGGAAATGCGAAGACCGCTGGAGAAGAAAATGAAATGCAGGCCTTTTATTCTGATCGAACTTCTGGTGAATATGCCACAATATGACTGTAATTACGCATAATACCGGGTATGTGAAGTTTCCTTGTATGGTCTGTCATGATATAATTCCTTTTTGTTGAATGAATTTATTCGGCCTCTGGCGGCAGAATTGTTCCGTTTTTGTTTCCTGGACTCGTCCGTCTGCATTGTCGCGGGATTCGCGGGGGAAATACATTTCCCCCGCACCCCCATTTCTTACTCTGTGCCGGGCTTTCATTTCCCGTGGGTTGCGCCCTTACCGCCCGCGGCGGAGGACTTTGTCCTCCTTACTTGTCCGCCTGCGGCAGCCAACTCTTCACCGCCCGCTTCGCGGGCTGCGGCAGAGGGCCTTCGCTCCGCTGCGTTCACCTTCGTCGCACTTGCTCCTCGCTGCCCGCTTCGGCTGCCGCCGAACCGTGCAGTCCGTTCACATCCGCTGCGCGGCGCATACCGCGCTTTTTTCACCGGGCGGCAATGCTGTTTCATTTCACATACCCGGTATTATGCGCAAACCGTTCACATTGATCGAGCTTCTCGTGGTGATTGCCATTATCGCGATTCTTGCGTCGATGCTGCTTCCGGCATTGAATAAGGCGCGGGCCACCGCCAAGAAAATAACTTGTGTCGGCGTACTCAAACAGTATACGCAAGCAGGAATCCAGTACTCCATGAACAACAATAACTACTGGGTACCTGTCGCAAACCCGAGCTGGTATCGGGTTATCGAATGGCGTGGAATATTGGGTGGAACGACGGAACCGGAAAGTGCCAACAGCAATGTTTCCATGGATCAGACACTTTCTACGGGGCTGCTCTGTCCGGATTCGGTCGCAGCACTGGGACCGGTTGAGAACTGGACGAAACACTGCCCGGCCGCTTCTTATGGCATTACCTGTTATCCGTCTGGCGAAATGGCACAGGGAAAAGCTTGGAATCTCGCGCGTTTAAAGTCTCCGACCAAATCTGCCGCCTGGATGGATGCCATTGATTCGATGGTGTACAAATTCGACGGCTATACAGGGGAAAATTATAATAATGTAGGTACCGGAAACGCAGCTTATCGTCATGGCGACGGTCTGAATGCCGGTTTTTTTGACGGTCATGTTGCATGGGTGCAAAGAGCAGATGTCCAGCGCTACTGGTGGGATCGTGATGCGCTGTTTTCCTGGAACTTCTACGGTAATTACTGAGGAGAAAAATGAAACAAATACTGCTTGTTCTGGCTGTTTTTTCGGCGTTGCTCTCTTGCGCTGTCGAAGAAGTCGTATTCCAGGCAGACTTCAATCGCAAGGACGCGGTGTCAAAATGGAGCAAAAATCCGGATATGACTTGGCAGTCCGATGGCGGAATCAATAATTCCGGCTGTTTGAAATTCCATAGTACGGATCCAAATGGAAATCATTTGACCTATATACCGCTTGATATTAACAAACTTCGAGGACGTGGCGTAGTGGTCGAAGGCTGGATGAAAGCAGATCAGGTCAAGGAATCATCACGCAGCTACCTGGGGCCCAAGTTGATGCTTTCCGTCACCCATGACGGAACGACTTCCTATCCTGATCAGACCAAGAAATACGGGACCTACAACTGGGAGAAGTTCTCACGCTACTGGCATGTTCCGGCCACGGCAACGAAGGCGTATCTGAATCTTGGTCTGCAGGGGACGACCGGCACTGTCTGGATTGATGAGGTACGGGTGCTTCTCACTCCGGCTTTGAAGGTTCCGGCACGACTTGAAAAACAGTTGCCACGGCAGAAGCGGACGCAATATCGCGGTGTCATGTCCGGCAATGATCTTTCCGAAGAAGCGATCCGGGAGTTGAAAGAAGTCTGGAATGCGAATCTGATCCGCTTCCAGATCGGCCTGAACAACGGATTGGATCACACGACTGAAGCAGGATTCCGAAAAATTGTCGAAAACAAACTCGTTGAATTGGAAAAACTCATTCCGCTTGCCCGCAAATACGGGATCAAGATTCTGATTGACATGCACGTCGGTCCCGGAACCAGTACAGATGTACTGTTGCGTAATCAGTTGAGCTGGGAACCGAAAGATCAGCAGCTTCTCGTCGACATCTGGCGGGAAATTGCGGCAAAATATGGCAAAGAGCCGGTCATCTGGGGGTACGATCTGCTGAATGAACCACGAGATGAAAATTACGTCTACAAAACCGACGGCGGCCTCGACTGGAATCGACTTGCAGCCAGAATTGCAGCAGCAATCCGTGAAGTAGATCCCGAGACTCCCATTATTGTCGAATCGACCGACTGGGGTGGACCGGAAGGATTCCGGACGCTGGTGCCGATCAACCAGCCGAATATGATTTACAGCTTCCACTTCTACTATCCGAACACGTTCACGCATCAGGGAGTGGTGGGCAAACCGGATGGCGTTCTGTATCCCGGTCACATTGCCGGAGAGGAGTGGAACCGGGAGAAGCTCAAACAAATCATGCAGCCGGTTATCGACTTCCAGAACAAATATAATGTACCGATCTATGTTGGCGAATTTGGTGTCGCTCGCTGGGCGCCGAATGCGGAAAAGTGGCTTGAAGACGTTATTTCGATTTTTGAAGAAAACGGCTGGGATTGGACTTATCATGCTTATCGCGAATACAATGGTTGGGACGCTGAAATTGGTTCTGACAAAAATGACAGAACGCGAATCGGAGATACGCCCCGCAGGCGCGTGTTGTTAAAATACATGCGGCAAAACGAAAAATAAAAAACGAAAGTCGTTTTGTATTATGTGATAACAAGAAGGAAGCATGCTTGGAACGTAGCTGTTACTGGTTTGAGCCGCTCTATTTGCGGCGGGTGTTGGAGCCGGAGAATTTGGAAAGGTGCTGATTATCGGGAACAGCATGAAGATCGCGGAAGCGACCTTCATGCTGCGATCGAAAAAACGCTCCGGGAAAAGGCGGCAAGATAAAAAAACGGATTATCCATGGTAAAAGTATTTTATGGGTTATCAATGCGAAAATTCTGGTGCATCCTGCTGATGGCACAGATGCTTTCTGTTGGGGCAGAGACACTGCGCGTCATGCAATTGAATGTTTGGAACAGCGGCTACGGTGTACCCGGCGCTCGCGTAATGATTGGCGATGAGATCAAAAAACATCGCCCCGACATCGTTTTTCTCTGTGAATGCGTGAAAGATCGGATTGTTGACGATCTGCTCGCACAACTGAAAAGTGCAGACCTTCAATATTACGGCAGCCGCCTCGATGGGGCCAATCAGGTGATCTCACGCTTTCCAATTGTTCAGGAGGCATTGCTTCCATCCGCGTACAAAGCCGTGCTGAATCCTGACAATGGACAAAAAATCGTCGCTTACAGTGTTCATCTGAATTACCGCAACTACGCCTGTTATCTGCCGCGAGGATACAGCGGCGAAACTTGGAAAAAGTTGTTCGAACCGGTGACCGATCTGGAAAAAATTGTTGCGATGAATCTTGCTTCTGGTCGTCCGGAGGCGATCCGGGCGATTACAGCCGATGCCCGGGCACACATTGCGGCTGGAGACATAGTTGTTCTGGGAGGGGATTTTAATGAACCCTCTTGGCGGGATTGGGGAGAGGAAACGAAGAACTTATATGACCACAATGGAACTGTAATCTCCTGGCATTCGACCGCTTTATTGGAAAAAAACGGTTTTCGTGATTCCTACCGGGAATTATATCCCAATCCCGTAACACACCCGGGATTTACCTATCCTTGTGACAACTCTGCGGTCAGTGCAGGCCGGCTTTCCTGGGCTCCGGAGGCAGATGAGCGCGATCGGATCGACTTTATTTTCTACCATCCCGGGAAGCTGAAGCTTGAACGTGTAATTCTGCTTGGGCCACAGGGAATGATCAAACATGGGGAACGGGACCTTACTCCAACCGCCGATCCGGTCTCAAGCCCGAAAGACGGGAGATGGTCCTCCGATCATCGCGGAAACCTCGCCGATTTTGTATATTCGGAAGCAGTGGTTGAATAATGGGAAAAACGATATGAATGAGTTCTGCAGCCGGGTACGAAAAAATACCGGAAATGACAACACGTTACTGTTTGGTCTGATCGCCGATACCCACTTCGAAGAGAAGAACAACTTGGCCGAATATGGTGCGAATGCACTTGCGCATATGCATGCTTTTGCTGCGGCTGGGAAATCATGCAACGCACGGTTTCTGCTTCACGTCGGTGATATGAGCAATGGCAATCGCCCTAAAGTACAGAGTCGCCGCGAAGCTGCTCTGAGTGCGGAAGCATTGCGCAGTTCGGGGCTCCCGGTACTGTTCGTGATCGGCAATCACGATGACAATACCTATTTCTGTCGAGACAATGCTCCGGATGGCAGTGAAGCAATTTCCGGTCCGGAATGGCAAAATCTTGTTCAACCGGACGGGTTGCCGGCAGGAGCAATTGCTGCTCCGGAAGTCAGCAATTGCTATTATCTGGATTTTCCGGATCAGAAAGTACGATTGTTGATTCTGAACGCCATTGATCTTCCACTCGAAACAGGTCCGAACGGAAAACTTAAATATTACAGCATCAACCACCATGGTTTTTCCGAGGCTCAACTTGAGTTCATTGTCCATAAAGCACTTAACTTTTCGAATGTGCCGGATTCTGAACAGTGGGGCATATTGGCGGTCAGCCATATGGCGCTTGGTTTCGTTTTAAACGGGCCGGCATTGATGAAGATTTTTCACGCATTTCAAACGGGAGGACGCTGTCGGACTGGAGCTGAGGACGTTTTGCCGGAAGCCTTTCTATTTGATCCGAATGATCTGATCCATGAAATTGAGGCGGATTTTTCTCGCCAGGGACCTCGAGAACTAATCGCACTGCTCTGCGGGCATGAACATATTGATGCTGTTCATTCTGATCACGGCTATCCCGAAGTATCGTTCCTCTCCTCACTCTGTTACCGGAACAGTCCTGAAGCACCGGAACGGCGTTTCGGCACAGCCGGCGAACAGGCTTGGAGTATGGTTGCACTCAATCGTACGGCCCGGCGTCTTAATGTGTTCCGCTATGGGGCCGGAAACGATTTTTCGGTCCCGTATTGAACCAGCTTACACGAAACCGAATATACCGGAATTTATGAAACATGGGATCATAAATTTAAATTTCTCAACACAAGAAGAAAGACGAATATGAAAATAACTGGAACTTTTCTCGATGAAATTTCATACGATATCCCGCATCAGAATTGGGGCAGGAAAGAGTGGGAGGCTGATTTTCAGCGGATGCATTCGATTGGAATCGACACGGTAATTCTGATCCGCTGCGGTCTTCGCAGATGGATGACTTATCCATCGCAAGTGCTGGCCCGTGAGTGCCTGGGGTATTTGCCGCCTTTGGATCTGGTGGATCTTTTCCTGGAACTGGCGGAACGTTACGGGATGAAGTTTTTCATGGGAACGTACGATTCCGGATATTACTGGAAAAATGGCGACCCGTTCCGGGAACAGGAAATCAATCGCGCCGTCATCAATGAAGTTTGGGAGAAATACGGACACCGCAAAGCGTTTCAAGGCTGGTATCTGACCCAGGAAATCAGCCGAAAAATGTGTGGAACCGTTGACATTTATGCGCAGATCGGCAGACTGTGCAAGGAACTCTCCGGCAATTTGCCGGTGATGATCTCTCCTTACGTTGACGGAATGAAATCGATCAGTGCTTTCAACAGCGATATTATCCGCAAGGATAGAAGCATTTCGGTTGAAGAACATGCCAGAGAGTGGAACGATATTCTTTCCGGAATTCAGGATGCGGTTGATATTCTTGCATTTCAGGATGGATATTGCGATTTTTCCGAGTTGAAAGATTTTCTGAGTGCCAATCGGGAGCTGGCTGATCTTCACGGGATGCAATGTTGGACCAATTGTGAATCCTTCGATCGTGACATGCCGATCAAATTCCTGCCGATCAAATGGGAGAAAATGTTGCTGAAGTTAAAGGCCGCTCAAGCTGCCGGAATTGCAAAAGCCATTACTTTTGAATTCTCGCACTTTATGAGTCCGAATTCATGTTACCAGGCTGCCCGGCATTTATTCAACCGCTACTGTGAACACTTCAATTTGCAGGAATGATCCCGGTGAATTTTTGAATTTCGCGTTGTTGCGAAAGAGAATTGAACGCCTGAATTTGCCGGACGCATCTGTCGTCCGGCAGATTTGGGCGTACTTTCGCACGATACTGCTGCATCTCAAAATACACCGGAAAATCTGTACTTTATTTCTGTTGTTCAGAACCTATCGCTACTCCACGAATATCAAATGACAGAAATAACCGAAAGACCGGCCAAACGGCTTTTTATAATTGATTTTCCCATTCACCGACAGTTTGCGCAAATCATCCTTTACGCCGTACACAAACTATTTAACATACAGTAGAAACCGTAATACATTTCCAGTTGCTGTAAAAAACTGCGGAAGAGAATCTCTCAAAGTAAACTCCTTTTCTTTTGAAGTTCCCGGATGATGCGGTCGAGGGTGACGGGACCGGTCATTCCTTTTCCCCAGATGCGTTTGGCGTTTTCGATCTGCGCCGGATCTTTCAGCGATTTCAGGTAGGTGATTGCTTCTGCGGCGCCTTCCGGGTCGTTTGCCTTGCAGAGCGAGGCGAGCAGCAGCGGGTAGAGCACGCTGCGCTTCAGGTCGGGATTGTTGCGTTCCCGGCGCAGAAGGGCTTTGATCTCCGGCGCATAGGCGGCGGGCCTGGTTTTCAGGCACCATTCGGCAACCCGGCAGAGGAGGCGGAAATTCCCCGAATACGGCGTTTCCCGCAACAGCTTTTTCAGTTCCGGGCTCCCGTCTGCGGCCGGTTTTCCGGCATAGAGCGGGATGAGGTGCGAAAGCTGTTCCGGAGCAGGTTCCCGGAAGGCGGAAAGCATCCGGTTCCGGTAATCCGCGTTGTCGGCCATATACTCCGAATACCGCAGCGCCGTTTCCTGTTTATCGGGTTGGCTGCTCCACCTCAGGATCAATGTTTCAAAAGCCGGGCGATTGCGTTCCGCGAAGGCTTCGGCGGTCCTGCTGCCGAGCAGCGGATCGGCCAGCAGTTCCGCCGCGAACTCCTCGTGCGGCAGGAAATTCGCCTGGAACAACCGCTGCTGGAGCAACCGGCGCGGCATGACTCCGAGCCGTTCCTCAAGCAGCAGTTTCCGCCATCCCTCGCGCTCTCCGGCAGTTAACGGATAGGAGAATTCTCCAACGGCGTCAAGCCGTTTCAGCAAGCTGACCGCTTCCGCCGGAGGCGGCAGGGTGCGCAAACGCTCCCGGAGCCAGGCGGCCTCCTCCCGCGCCGGGAGGCGGCGAAATTTCTCCACGGTTTCCGGGGAGATTCCCGACAGCGGACGGCCGCCCGGAACCGGAAACAGATAGCGTCCGGGAGTACGCATTTCAGCCTGACAGCCGTTTCCCGCCGGCGGAGCGCACGGCGTGCCGTCCAGTTCGGAAAACGACAGCTTCTTTCCCTGCTCGCCGGAGTCGGCGTACAGGAACTTCTCCGCCGCCAGCGCCGCGCTCCAGAAGTCGCCGGGAGCCCCCGGCCTGCGCACGGCATCGATTTTTCCATCCTTCAGGAAGATGCGGTCGAGCCGGTTGCGGAAAACCCAGCGCCCATCCTCCGTCTTGCTCGAGACCAGCACATCGACCCGGACCAATCCGTTCCGCTCCGGGAATTCAAATTTCGGCACGACCTCATAGATCCCCGGATTCTGCCGCCGTTCGTCGGCGTACAGGAGCCGGACTTCGGCGGGAATCTCCAGTGCGTTTGCCGCCGCAGCCGCCAGAATCGCGGCTATTGCAGAAGGCATCCATTTCATCATGTTACACTCCTTACGAGCTGTTAATAGGAAAAGAATTCGTAATACTCGAAACTGCGGCTTCCCGTCACCGGGCGGACGGTCACTCTGAGGCGCACGCCCGGATTTTCCGGCGACGAGGCGTCGGCCTGAATCGTATAGGCGCCGCTCTCGCGGGTCGAAAAGTTCATCTCCAGCTTTCCGGCAAGGCCGGGAGGCAGGCTTTCGGCAAGCGGCAGCCGTTTTTTGCGCCACAGATCCAGCGCATTCCGAAGCTGTTCCGATTCCTCAGCCGTCAGCGCGCACCGCTCGGCGATCACGGCGGCCGGAGTTGCGTAGAGGTTCGGCCGCCCGGTGAGAGCGCGCAGCTTTTCCGGCGGAATCAGGCGGATCGCGTCGAGCACGCCGTTTTCGGACGGCAAATAGAGCTTCCCGGCTCCCGGCAGCCACAGCAGCTCCTCGCGGAACTGCAGCGGGCGGTTGCGCGGCAGCACCGGGACGCCCGCACTGCGGTAGTGCTGCGACTCCATGCCGCCGGGCTTCGCGAGATCGTCGGAGTCGGCGTAATCTTCAAGCCGGGCGATCAACTCTTCGCGCGGTTCGTCCTTGGCCAGTTTCGGATTCGTGAGCTGCCGCGCCGGATTGCGCCCGGCGAGGTCAAGTCCGGCGACCGCGTCGAAAATCCGCACCGAAACCGTCCGTTCGCCCGCCGTGACGGTGTGTTCCGTCCCGTCGGCGAGAAAACGCTCTGCGGTCCCGTCGGTTTCCGCCCCGAGCCTGCGGTCGGCGTTCTTCGCGCGGTCGGCCAGCAGCAGACACAGCGTCCGGTTGGCGGCGCTTTCCGCTTCGAGCGCGGAACGCTGCAAGGAAGCAAAGGTATCGGTTTCCGCCGCCGAATACTGGCTGATCGCGACGGCGGAGGCGACCAGAACGCCGACCGAAGCGATCAGCGCCATGACCGTGACCAGCGCGACGCCGCGTTCCCTTCGTTTCCTACCGCCTGCCATAGGTTTCCTCCCGGAATTTGCCGTAACTTGAAACCGCGGAATTTCCGGCGGTCCGGCGCAGGAAACTGACCTTTCTCCCATTTTCAAACTCCACATCCATGCGGATCGCGGCGGGAATCGTTTCGGCCGCCTCCGCATCGAATTCCGGCTGCCATGCGATTTCGCCGTTTTCGCGGAACGCATAGGAGAACGCGAGGCGCCGCACCCCGGAGGCGATCACCTCGCGCCGGCACTCTCCGTCATGGTCGGCGATGATCGGATAACGGCGGTAACGCGCAACCAGCTCCGACTCCTCCCGGCTGAGTTCGAGGAAACGCAGCCCGCCCTCCGCCGGGTCGTTCACCCGGTGCAGATATGCGAGGCGCAGAAAGGCCGGCTTGCCGCGGAACAGCTGCACATTCCGGTTGTTTTCGTCCGGCCAGTGGAACGGAATCGCGTTGCGGAACGCCGTGTCGGCGATCCGGTCGAGCCGCTGCAGCGTCTCCAGCTCCGCCGAACTCTCCCGGACCACACTCCACCCCTGCTGGCTCGAAAAGAGGATTGAACCGGCCAGCGTCGCGATCACCGAAAAAATCGCCAGCGCCAGAACGATCTCAAGCAGGGTGAAAGTTCGCTTAACGGCCATCGGAACGCTCCTTTACCCAGCAGTCAAGCCGCAGCGAATCAAGTACTTCCCCCTCCCGGGACGCTTCGACGACCAGTGTGCGCAGCCGCTTCTGCCCGAACCGGGTTTCCGTATCGGCCGGAAGGCGCGGATCTTCATAACGGTAAGCGATTTCAAATTCGCCGGAGAACAGCGTCTCATTCAGCCCCGCTTCCGGTCCGTGCAGCAGCAGATATTCGGCGGCGGAGGTCAGGTCGTGCGTCAGCTCCCAGGTTTCGGCATTGCGCGCCGCGCGGTTCGCCGCAATCGACAACTGCCAGAGCAGTCCCGCGATGCCGAGCGTCAGGATCACCAGCGCCACAAGCACCTCAAGCAGAGTGAACTTATTCCGTTTCATCGATCACGATGCTCCCGGTCAGGGGGGAAATCCGCAACGTCGCCGTTTCGCCGTCGCGCTCGAAAGCGAGCGCGGTCTCCGCCGCGCCGCCGTCCGGGAAGAAGCGCAGCACAACGCCCGGCTCCTGAAGTTCCTCGCCGTTGCGCAGAATGCGAAGTTCCTGCGGATACGTGACTTGCTCCTTCCCGAAAAACAGCCTCCGCCTCGCCGGATCGAACTCGACGGCGCACGTCTTGCCGGTCGCGGCCGCCTGCCGGCGGCAGAGCGCCGCGATGCGCCGGAGCTGTTCGGCCTTCTGATACGGCCCGCCGTCGAGCAGCTCGACGCTGAGCCGCGCGGTTCCGACCGCCAGCACGACCAGCAGAATTGCGGTGACGGTGACCAGCTCGACAAGCGTGTAGCGATTGCGGCGCAACGGGTTATTCCTCCTCGACGACGGTCCAGTTGCCGATGTCGGCGTCCTCGTCCTCGCCGCCGGGCTGGCCGTCCGCGCCGTAACTGATGATGTCGAATTCGCCGTGGTCGCCCGGCTTTTTGTAGATGTAGTCGTTACCCCACGGGTCCTGCGGAATCACGCCGCCTTTCAGGTACGGCCCCTTCCAGCGCTTGCTGCCGGAGTTGTTCTTCACCAGATCCTCCAGCGAAGCCGGGAGCTTTTTCATATGGACGCGGTAGTCGAAAATGCACTGCTCGAAAATGCCGATCTGCATCTTCGCGGCGCCGGCGCGCGAGCTTTTCACATAGTTGAAGTACATCGGCGTCGCGACCGCCGCCAGCGTCGCGATGATCACGATCACGACGACCATTTCAATCATGGTGAAACATTTGGAATTCATAGAGATACCTCCTTTATTTGATGACATTCATATCCATGATCGCAAGAAAGATCGAAAGCACCACGAGCAGCACGACCCCGGCCAGCACAAGGATGATTCCGGGTTCGAGGAAGGCGAGCAGCCGCTTGACCCGCACCCGGATATCCTCCTCCGACTCCTCGGCGATGCGTTCAAGCATTTCGCCGATCTCGCCGGATTCCTCGGCGATCTTCAGCATCGCGATGCTCCCCTGCGGCATATACGGGCTCGCGCCGAGAATGGCCGACAGCCGGCTGCCGCCGCGCAGGCGGTCCTCCACCGCCGCGAAACTGTCGCGGATCAGGTCGTTTTCGATCACCTTGCGTGAAATGCGCACCGCCGGGAGCAATTGCACGTGGTTTTTGACCATGATCGAGAGCGTGCGCAGGAAACGACCGGTCTGGATAGCCGTGATGATTCCGCCGAGCAGCGGCAACCGCAGCAGCAGCCGATCCTTCGCGGTTTTCAGCCGCCCCGGCCGCCGGCTTTTCCGGTACAGGAGCACAAGCCCGAAAATCAGCAGCGGCCAGATCCACCAGACCGACTGCATGAAGTTGCCGACTCCGAGCATCGTGCGGGTCAGGAACGGCATTTCACGCCCGAGTTCCTCGAAAATTTTCGCAAAGCGCGGAATGAACACCGTGAAAAGCAGCACGATCACCAGCAGCGTCACCGAAACAACGATCGACGGATAGATGGAACTGGTAAGCACAAATTCGCGGAACTCCTTGCTCTCTTTCAGGAAACGGCGCAGCTCGCGCGTGACCTCCGGCAGGCAGCCGGACTCCTCGCCGGTTTCGATCAGTCCCGAAAAGAGCGGCGGGAAACACTCCGGCATCTCGCGCGTGAGCTGCGAAAACTTTTTGCCTTCGTGAAGGCCGCGCCGCAGCCGCTGCACGACATTGCGCTCCTCCTCGCGGCCGCCTTCCTCCAGCACCGCGAGGCCGTGTTCCAGCGGAATCCCCGCCGCCAGCAGCGGGGAAAGGCGGCTCGTAAATATGTAGACGTCGAAGCGCGGTGTGCGCCGCAGCCGGAAACGCCCGGCTTTCCCTGCCGACTCCCCGAGGGCGCGGACCACGATCAGCCCCTGCCGCCGCAGCCGGCGGCGCGCCGCGGCATCGTCGGCGGCATCGACCGCGACCTCTTTCCGGGCTCCCCCGGCGGTCAGGACGGCATAACGCAGTTTCGGCATCGCGCTACACCCCCGCCGCGATGCGGAGTAGTTCCGCCTCGGTTGTAATTCCCTGTTCCACCTTGCTTTGTCCGTCCTCCAGCAGCGGGATCATGCCGTTGCGGCGCGCGATCTCGTTGATTTCGCCGCTCGGACGCTTCGCGACGATCGCGCCGCGCAGCTCGTCGTCGATCCGCAGCAGTTCGTAGATGCCGGTCCGTCCCCGGTAGCCGCTGCCGCCGCAGTTGCGGCAGCGCCCGGCCGGCCCGCTTCCGGCGCCGCGGCAGTGCGGGCAGACCTGCCGCACCAGCCGCTGCGAAAGCACGCCGAAGAGCGCCGAAGCGACAAGGAATCCCTCAACGCCCATATCCGACAGCCGCGTGATCGCGCCGACCGCGTCGTTCGTGTGCAGCGTCGAAAGCACGAGGTGCCCGGTCAGCGCCGCATTGATCGCGATATCGGCGGTTTCACGGTCGCGGATCTCGCCGACCAGGATCACATCCGGGTCCTGCCGCACGATGTGGCGCAGCCCGGAAGCGAACGAGAGCCCGATCTTCGGATTCACCTGCATCTGGCTCAGGCCGGGAAGCTGGTATTCGACCGGGTCTTCGACCGTGATGATCTTGCGTTTGCGGTCGTTCAGCTGCTGCATCACGCTGTAAAGCGTGGTGGTCTTGCCGGAACCGGTCGGCCCGACCACGAGGAGGATGCCGTGCGGAATCGAAATCAGTTCCTCGAACTTTCCGAGCAGCGTTTCGTTCATGCCGAGCTCGCGCAGGTCGAACTTCATCGCATCCTTGCGCAGCAGGCGCATCACGATGCTCTCGCCGTTCATGATCGGAATCGTGCTGATGCGGATGTCGATCTCGCGGCGGCCGATCTGGAAATTCGTGCGCCCGTCCTGCGGCAGACGGCTTTCGGCGATGTTCAGCGCGCCGATCAGCTTGATGCGCGACGCGATCGCGGGGTAGTCCGACAGCGGCAGACTCAGGTACTCATGCAGCACGCCGTCGATGCGGAAACGGATCACCAGCTGCGTCTCCTCCGGCTCCACATGGATGTCGCTCGCATTGCGTTCGAGCGCCTGCGACAGCATTTCGTTCACGAGCCGGACGATCTTCGCTTCCCCGGCCAGCTGCCGGAGCTTGTGTTCGTCGTCGCCGGAAAAGTGCCGCCCCTCTTCCTCCTCCGCCTCCTGATAGACCTTCGCGGTCATCCGCTCGATCAGGCTGCGGCGGGCGAGCTTGAAGGTGACCTGCCGGCCGAAAAATGCGTTGAGCTCATACGCCTGACGCTCCCACTCGTAGGGCGATGCGGCAAGCAGCTCGAACGTTTCATCGTCCCAGCGGTACGGCAGAAGCTCCTGATTGACAAGGTATTCCTCGCTGATGCCGTCGAACCGCTCCGGCTGCCGGAAGTTCTCTTCGTCGAACGGCTCCACGCCCAGAACTCTGCTGTAGATCGCCAGCAGGTCGTTTTCGCTGACCGCGCCGCGTTCCGCGAGCGTCCGGTCGGCATCGGCGGGGGCCATGCCCTCCGCCAACAGTTCGCCGTACTCCGGACAGCGTTCCTGAATGGCCCGTTTCAGTTCCTCTATTCGATGAACCATGACTCCACCAGCCCCTTGTTCTGATCGATCTTGCGCTTCCGCTGCCCGGCGGGAGTCTGAAAATCGATCAGCGCATCGACCGCCTGTTCATACCGCTTGACGAGTTCCTCGAGGTGAGAATCCTCGCTGACGATATAACCGGTGATCAGGATCATCATTTCGGTGCGGTCGGTCGAGATGTCGGTGTCGCCGAACAGTCTGCGCAGGAACGGGATTCCTCCGAGACCCGGCAGCGTCGAGAGGTTGTCGGTGCTTTTCTCCCTGATGATGCCGCCGCAGATGATGGTCTGCCCGTCGCGCAGCGACATCGCGGTTTCGATGATCTGCTCCTTGATCACCGGCGAATCGATGTCGGAAACCGTATTCGAATCCGCCTCCGAAACCGTCTGCGCGAGCTTGATCGCGATCCGGCCGCCGCGCGTGACTTTCGGCGTGATTTTCAGGATCACGCCCGTGTCCTGATACTGGATGTTGCGGACGAGGTTCGTCGAGGCGTCGGTGTTGTTCGTAATGATCGACTGCGTATTCGTGATCTCCGAATTCACGATCGGCACCTTGCTGCCGACGCTGATCTTCGCTTCGTTGTTCGATGCGATCAGCACCTGCGGACTCGAAATGACCTTCACGTTGGTCTTGCCGGCCAGCGCGTTGATGTAACCGAATTTCTGATTCGGGTTCTTCGGATTGTAAACCCAGAACTTCCCGCCGCTCTGGGAGTCCTGGCCGCTGCCGGGCGCGAGTCCGGAGAAATTCGTGCCGCCCTGCGTCGTGACGTTCCCGGTACCGCCCTTCATCATGAACTCCACGCCGAACTTGACCGAATCGTTCAGCGAAACATCCACCACCAGCACCTGAAACAGCACCTGCGGCGGAATCGTGTCGATCTTGCCGAGCAGCGCCTTGATCATCGTATAGGTGCGCGGCTTCGTGCGGATGATGAGCCGGTTGTTCACCGCATCCGCGAACACCTTGACCGGAACCTCGAAGAGATTGGCCGGCCCCTCTTCTTTGGAGCCGGTTTTCGCGGCGGATTTCACGGAGCCGGACTGCGTCGTCGTTTGGGAAGTCGAGGCGGAAGCGGAGGACGAAAAGAGTTCGCCGCTCCCGCTTGACGATGAACCGCCCGAACTGCCGGTCGAAGCCGTCAGCGTTTCCCCCTCGACCGGAAACATCACCGCCAGCGCCTTGACCAGCTCCTCGGCGTTGCCGTTCAGGATGTTGTAGATGAACATCCGCTCCTGGTCGCCCGTCTCCGACTGGTCGAGGATGTTGATCCAGCGGCCCAGCTCTTCGAGCGCCTCATAGTTCGCGGCCGAGGCGACGATGATCTGCAGCCGCTCCACGGTCGTAAGCTGAATCTCCTCCGGGCGCGGCTTGTCGCTGTTCAGCGCGACCGGGAAACCGAGCACCGGCAGCACGTCAGCCGCCTCTTTCGCCAGACGCGAAGCATCGATGTTCCGGCACGGAATCACCATCTTCGCCCACCCCTGCCGCAGCGGACGGTCGAGCTGCGCGACGATCTGCCGCACCTTGCGCAGATTCTCCTTCGTATCGACCACCAGCAGCAGATTGCGCTCCTCAAGCTCCACCGGCTTCAACCCCGGCGAAAGGAACTGCCCGATCTGCGAAGCGGTCTCCTTGGCCCCGATGTTCTTCAGCCGGAACAGCGCGACTTCCGCATCGGAACTCACGCCATCCCCCGCCGCTGCCTGCGCGATCGCCTCCACCGGGCGGAAATGGATCATGTTGTCCTGCCTTGTCAGGTAGATGTTCGACGTCTGCATCACCTGCCGGAACAGTTCCCAGAGCTGCCGGCGCGTCAGCTCGTCCTTCAAAGAGAGCGTCACCGTGCCGTTCAGTTTGCCGTCGAGCAGGTAGTTGAACTTCAGCAGTTCCGCAAAGACCGGAATGACGTCTGCAACCGCCGCGCCGTTGAAGTCGAATTCCGCCTTGATTTTCTCCCGGCCGTCGAAACGCTCCTCCGGCGGCGTGACAGGAGGTTCCTCCGTTTTTTCACGCTCCGTGTAAATGGGATAGGGATTCTCCGGCTTTTTCCGGTCCGACAAGGCGGACGAATCTTCCGTCAGCAGTTCGTGTTCGATCGAACGCTGTTCCGAAATCGGCTTGCCGTCCGCGTTTCTGAACCACTCTTTCCGCCGTTTTTCAGCTTCCCGCTTCTCCCGCTCCTGTCTGGAAGGATCTTTCGGGGAAGTCGCGCATCCCCAGAACAACGGACCGATCAGCGCGTAGCACAGCAGCAGGCAAACTGCATTCCTGAATCTGCTCAAGGCTTTTTCTCCTGTTTCTTATGTAAAAGCAATACTGTCTTTTCACTTCCCCGCATCAGGACGGCTTGATCCTTTTCGATCTTCCGCACCACATAACCGCCGCCGACCGGATCACCTTCCCGGTAGAGCTGCTTCGGCTTGACCGGCTTTTTGCCGGCAGCCTGCGGTTGCTCCGCCCCTGTAATGATCACTCCACGCGCATCCCCGAATGAAAAAATCCCGGTCAACTCGAACTTCCCCGCCGCCGGAGGACGCGCCGAGGGTTTGGCCGCGGCTTTCTCCTGCTCCGCCGGAACCGCGGCCCCGCGCAGCGGATGAAACAGGTTGCCGCCGGACAGTTCCGCGGCGATGGGGCCGTGGCGTCCGACGCCGGCCGTGGCCGGAGAAGCCGGCAGTTCGAATGTTTCACCCGTGCGAGCGGGTTTGCCGGAGGCCAGTGCCAGCAGAGCGAACGCCAGCGCGAGCGCCAGCAGTCCGTCGGCGAGAAGGACGATCCAGCGGGTTTTCATTCCTCCTCCTCCGGTATATGCAGAAGGGCAAGCTGCCCGTCAAGCATGACTTTGGCGGGTGCATTCGTATTGTCGGGGCGTAAGGTCAGGTTCCTCCAGTAGAGACGCGGTTCATGGTTGTCGACACCGGCCAGAAACTCCTGCAAACCGGAAATCGAACACTCCGCGGAAAAGCTCAGGATGCAGACATTCCAGACCTCCGCCGCCGGCAGATGCTGGATCTCGCGCAGGGAACTGACCGTTGCTCCGGAAGCCGCCGCGATCCGTTCGACCGACTCGCGCAGCTTTTCGGCGGCAGCCTCCTTTTTTCCCGCCGCCGCTCCGGCGCGGATCGCCGCCAGCGGCCGGATTTCCGCCTCAAGCTGCCGGTTCTGTTCGCGCAGCTCGAGAATGTTTTTCCGCAGAACTTCGAGCCGACGGCATTCACTGCCGATCACTTCCGACGTGAACGGCAGTTCCCCGCCGGAGCCGAAGAGCAGCCAGCCTCCCGCAGCCAGCAGCGCCGCCGCCGGAATCAGCGGCCGGTATGGTTTCCAATTTTGCGGAAGCGCGTCCATCAGTGCTTGATCCTGAGTTTGACGAAGAAGGATACCGTATCGTTGTAACCGCGGCTTTTGCGGAGGTTCACGATGGCGTAATTTCCGTTTTCCCCGATCTGGTTGTAAAGTCCCGGTTCGTCCTTCGATGCGGAGAGCGTCAGGTCGGCGGAGTCGTAGTTCTGCGAATAACTGGTCACCCACATCGTTTTCGGCAGTTCGCCGGTCAGCCGGGTGAGTACCGGAGAAACCGGCGGCGTATTGAGCTTCGCGGCACGCAGCGCAGCAAGAAGCTCCCGGTCGGAAGAGAGCTCTCCGAACCGCCGCCGTTCACTGCGCAGCTCCTTCTCCCACAGGGAGCGAATCCGGGCAAGTTTCCTGCGTTCTCCGGCAAAATCGTCATAGCGGCGAAAGACGCTCACGCCGAGGAGCACGACCGTCAGCGCAAGCAGAGCGAAGTAGAGCTTTTTCAGGTTGCGGCAGCGAGCCGGCCGGTACTTTCCCGGCAGTGCTTCTCCCGGAATCGCCTGCAGAATGGTTTCCGGCGTATCGGCCAGCGCCGCCGGTATCAGCGCGTCGAATTTCAGCGACCGGGAGGCCGCGAATTCAAGCTGCCGGACGATCTCCTCCCGGTGCACGGCACACACACGATACAGGCCGTTGCCGCAATTCCGGTAAAACCAGCAGACCGATTCCGCCGGAACCGGCAGCCGCGCCGCCAGCTCACCGAACAGCACCTCGCGCTCCGCACTCCGCCTCAGCGAAGCCGGCAGGGAAATATCATAAACCACTGTTTTGGGGGAATGCGTCAGAAAGCAGAGAAAATCCGGTTCCTCCGGGCGAGTGCTGCCGGGCGCCTCCTGCTCCACCCATTCGTTCCTGACGCGGCGGTATTCCCGATACTGCAGAGCAGGATTATCCGCCGATCGCTCAAGAACACCCAGCCGCATAGAGATTTTATTCCTTATTTAAGAAGATGGTTTCTTTTTACAAGATAACACATAAGCATGAATCTTGCAATCTCAAGCTTGTATTTTTTTAGTTGAAATTGATGTTTTCATGTAATTTCAGTTCAGGCTCCTGCAGAGAATGGGGCATCCGGCGGTATTCGGGGCGTTTTTTGGGCGGCTGAATGCTCTTTTTTGTATTTGCAGTATTTTCTTAAAAAATCGCAAAATATTCGATATTGGATTTGCATTCCTGAAATTATGTGTTAAATGTTATAATCAATAATATTGATCTCAATTATTGATTCAGGAATGTCT